>DATBGJ010000056.1:0-4180 GCA_036558045.1 Thermoanaerobaculia bacterium | reverse complement strand
GTCACCCAGAAAGTAGAAGGGAAGATAGGGACGTGTAAGGAGACCTCGCGTCCGGAACGAAAGCGGGGCGTCAGGTTCAGGACATACCTGGATAGCTTCCTCCAGGGAAGGAATAACGAGCTTGCATCCATCAGGATAATGCGACATACCCTTCACGAAGGGACTCCGCGCTTGTTCCTGATCACACGCCTTGCTGAAAAATGGCTTGTTGCCGGCGAGGAGAAGAGAGCCACCAAACATATTGGAAAAGATAAATGCTAACAGAAAGCTCGTCGAAGATCGCTGGGCAAGCGTCATACGATTACCCCCAGAGCCACTTATAGGCAGATCCGATTGTCAATCCTAGGAAGGTAACGGACTTAACGAAATCGACAGCCAAAGAGAGATTTTCATTTATGCGTTTGGCGCCGCTTCTGAAATCTCCCGTTCGGTTGCGCGTTCTCTTGATAGGAGGCCAGCCGCTGCGCAGCGAATTCCCCAAGAGGTTAAAGGTGGCGAAGGTAAGCGACTGGCCAACCGCAAGGGTGGTAAATGCCAGCGGCTTTTGGAACACAGCGCCCGGAACGCTGCCGAGCATCAACCAGATCAAGAGAAAGTTGAGGATGCCCAAGGCGAAGCCAGCTATTAAAGCGGCGCGAGCGCTGCGGCGCTTCGAGGCGACTCCCACCAAAAGGCCGAGGGCAACAGGCGGAACCACGATAGCGAAGACATAGGGAAGGTTGGCAGGATCCTCTTGCTGGCCTGTGATCAGGAAGTATCCCGAAGTCAAGATCACGCCAAGAATCACAGCGATTCCCGCAGCGAAAGCAGCGACGGAAATGGCCTCGGTCGAGGCAGGCTCCACCGCAGACCCGAGCGTTTCCACATCCTCTTCCAGCGAGATCAGCCGCGCTAGCAGGGGTTTCACCAAACTAAAGTCGTGCTGACAGTAGCGGCAGACCACCGCCTCGTCCTTGATGTCTTCGGCGCAGTAAGGACACTTCATACGTGTGACGGCCAAGCTCTAAGTGGCTGCGGCCCCCGCGCAGGCTCGAAGCAGAGGGGCAAGGCGCCCTCTGCAGGAAGCATGTGCTCTTGAAGGTTTGATTATAACACAGATATTCGGCAAGCAAGAGGCTGCCGAATAATTGGCTTCTACCTATAGGGGCAGGATTCTATAGGGGCTCAGGCGCCGCTCTCCTTGAACGCCACCCGCAGTCCGTCCGGGTCGTGGGTCTCGAACATGAGGACGCCGTCGTCGTCCTTGCGGAGACCGCCGGGGATGTTCTTGTCGCGGAAGAAGATCTCGTCGTAGGCCTGCTGCGCCGAGGGGACGATGAAGACGAGCCTGGTCTTGGTCAGCGGCCCCTGGGGGTTGAAGCGCTCGTCGGTCAAGCGGGGGTCCTGGTCGGCGGGAGGGCCCACGATCTCGACGACGGCGGCGCCGGCCTGGAAGAGCGCGCCGCGCGAATCCTCGCGGTCCCAGCTCTGCAGCCGCGGCAGGGCCAGGGAATCGCCGTAGAACTTCAGCGCACGGTCGAAACGCGCCGTGCGGATCACCACTCGAGTCTGCCGGATCTCCATCGCTTTCCTCCCCCCTGGGAATTCAGCTTTCCGCTTTCTACAGCACGAACGGCGTCAGGTGGATCTCCTTCAGGCACGAGGTGTCGAGCCCCGCGCCGGAGCCTTGCTTGATGAACTTCCTGCTGATCTCCTGGACGCAGGGCTCGTCGCCGCCATGGCCGGCGAAGGGGACGACCACCTGGACCGCATGGGTGAACCGGCGGGCCGCGCGCGTGGCGAACGCCGGAGGCGTCACCGGATCGCGCTCGCCGCTGATGAGCAGCACCGGCACGCCGGACCGCACCGCCTCCCGGTGTCCCGGCTCGATCGTGGCGCGCGGCCAGACCTCGCAGGCCGCCATCTGCTGGCGCACCCTGTAGTCGCCCAGGAAGCTGCCGGCCGTGCGCTCCGGAATCTGCGACGGATCGATGAACGGGATGTCCTCCGCGCAGGTGACGGAGAAGAACATCCCATTGGCCAGCGCCCGGACGATGCCGACGCGGGCAGAGACGCTGGCCTGGCCGAGCGCCGTGAAATCACCGGTCGCCGCCTCATGGACGAGCAACGGCAGCCGGGCGCTGTCCGCGGCGTTGTAGAGCAGCCAGCGGAGGCCGTCGGCCACGAGATTCCGCGACAGCCGCACCTGGACCGGTTGGCCCGTCACCGGATGCCGGACCCCCACCGTCACCGGGCTCTGCGCCAGCCGGTCGAGCACCGTCTCCAGCTCCCTGGCGGTGTCGGGAAATCTGGCGTTGCAGGAGGCGTCCGCGGCGCACCAGCCGAGCAACAGGTCGAGCGCGCGCTGGCCGCCCGCGGCGTGGGAGATCGGCAGCGCCTCGTCCATCGGTACGACGCCGGTGAGCACCATCGCGCGCACCGCCTGCGGGTGCCGGCGCAGGAAGACCTGCGATGCGCGCGTGCCGTAGGAGCCGCCGAAGAGGTTGATCCTGCCGTAGCCCAGCCAGGTGCGCACCTCGTCGAAATCGTCCATCGCGAGGTCCGTGGTGTAGAGCTTCAGGTCGTACGTCTTCTCCAGCTCCTCGCGGCACGCGCGCACGGCGTCCAGCGGAAACATCTCTCCCAGGTAGCTCTGGAGATCGTCCTCGTGGCCGCCGAGCTCGCACGTCAGGCGATCAGGATCTCCTGTACCGCGCTGGTCCACGTAGACGAGATCGCGGTCCCGGCGCAGCGGATTGCCAACCCCGGAGCCCACGAGGTCCGTGGCTGCCTGGCCGGGCCCGCCGGCGAGGAAGAAGACCGGGTCGGGCTTGGGACGTTTGGAGAGAGCCGGCAGGACGACGATCTTGAGGCCGATCTTGAGGCCCGCCTTCGCGGCCCGGTTTTCCCAGACCTGATACGTGCCGCAGAGGGCGTTCACCTCTCCTCCGCCGCCGGAGACCTGGCAGGGCGTGAGCTTGGAGGCAGGCGGCGCGGCCAGGGCCGGGAAGGTCAGGACCGCTGCAAGCGTAAGGACATGGGCAGAGCGCTTCAACATCTTTCAAAGGCTCCTCTTGAGATTCTTCATTATACGGAAGAAGGTTCTATGAGTTTCAGCCTTTGCCCGTCGGGTAGAATCCTGCGCCATGGCACTGTTCCGGCGCAAGTTCCGCCTCACCGCCTGCGCGACGACCGGCGGCTGAGCGGCCAAGGTAGGTCCGGGGGACCTCTCCGCGATGATCGCTCCGCTCGTCCGCCTCGCCGGACGGGATGAGAGGATCCTCGTCGGTCCGGAGACCGCCGACGACGCCGGGGTCTACCTGCTCGACGGCCACGCCCTGGTGGCCACCGCGGATTTCATCACCCCCGTCTGCGACGATCCGCGCCGCTTCGGCCGGGTGGCCGCCGCCAACGCCCTCTCGGACGTCTACGCCATGGGCGGGCAGCCGCTCTTCGCGCTGAACCTCTGCTGCTTTCCGGATCTCGACGGCGAAGGCGCCGCGGCGCTCCAGGGCATTCTGCATGGCGCCGCCGAGGCGCTCGTCGAGGCCGGCGCGGTGCTCCTCGGCGGCCATTCGGTGCGCGACGCGGAGCTCAAGTTCGGCCTCGCCGTCGTCGGCAAGGCGGACCGCGACCGCCTGCTCACCAACGCCGGAGCCCGGCCGGGCGACCGCCTGCTGCTCACCAAGCCGCTCGGCACCGGCGTGCTCATCAACGCCTTCAAGGCCGACAAGCTGGACGAGGCGGGGCTCGAGCCGGCGCTGCGCGAGATGGAGCGGCTGAACGACGTCGCCAGCCGCCTCGCCCTGGAGCACGGCGCGCACGCGGCCACGGACGTCACCGGCTTCGCCCTCGCCGGCCACGCCCTCGGCATGGCGCGCGCCTCGGGAGTCGCCCTGCGCATCGTCTTCGCGCGCCTGCTGGTCCACGAGGGCTTCTACCGCTTGGCCAAGATGGGGGTCACCACCGGCTGCACGGCGGACAACGAGGAGAACGTCCGCGGCGTCTTCACGGACCGCGCCGGCCTCGACCGGCAGCAGCGCGAGCTGCTGTTCGATCCCCAGACCTCGGGCGGCCTGCTGCTCGCGGTGCCCGCTGAAAACGCGCCGGCGCTCCTCGACGCGCTCCTCGCGAGCGGCCACAAGGCGGCGGCGGTGGGAGAGGTGCTGGAGGGACCGGCGGGGATCGCGGTGGTGTAGGC
>DATBGJ010000055.1:0-7155 GCA_036558045.1 Thermoanaerobaculia bacterium | reverse complement strand
GTCGATGCTGCATCGACCGACTTCATTGTTGCATCGACCTCGGTCGATCTCAGGATGAAGCCCGGAAGTGGCGCATGTTGGCCGCATCGGGTCACATGATAGGCCTTCATCCCGACGACGAAAGACGAGAATGCCGCCTTTTGGTGGGTCGAGCGCGCATCGACCAGCTTTCTCTTCTCCGGAGAGTTGTCGTATGTCGCATTAAACATGGTTCTTGCAGCGATACAGCCCTATCGCGCCGTAATGGAGTCGGTTAACGCGGCAGTAGAGGCAGTCGAGTCGAGATGGAGGCAGGTCGATGTCACAAGTGCCATGGTTCTTGCGACGAAAGATGGACTATCTCCTTAAAAGAGGCTAGTATGGGCGACGAACGAAGCCCTGATCGCGACAATGGAGAAGGTTCAGCTCCACTACGTGGGAGTTTTTGTTGCGTTAGAGCAGGAATTTGCGACAGAAGGGAGGGTTAACGTGGGCTCGATGTCGGTCGATCGGATCGTGGCGCAGTTGGAGACGAAGATCGCGCACCACAAGGAGCGCCAGGCCTTCCACGCCGAGCACGAGGCGTTCCACCGCGAGCAGGCCGGCCTGCACGGCGCCGAGCTGGAGAGCGCGGTCAATCTCCTGCAGGCCTTCCGGGCCGCCTCGGGGGCGGCCGAGGAGCTGATCGCGCGTTCCCATCCGGCCGCCGCCTCGGCGGAGAGCGACGCGGAGCTCGACGTGACCCGGGGACGGGCCCTGAGCCGCATGATCACCCGCGTGCTGGACGCCAAGGCGCCGAACGAGGCCTTCGGGCCGTCGGCGGTGACGAAGGAGATCAACAAGCGCTGGGGCGCCAAGCTGCGCCGCAAGGTCAACAAGCGGACGGTCGCCGCCACTCTCCGCCGCTGGGCCGTCCGCGGGCGCATTCACCGGACCCGTGAGGGGCGGGCCCGCTACGAGTCTCTGTATGTGAAGCGGGCGCCGGTGGCGACTTGAAATAGACTCCTTGAGACGATGCTCATTGGGAAGAATCCTATAACCAGGAGGGGATATGGCTCGAACGAACGCGTCGCAGAAGACTCTCGAGACCCGGGTGAGGACCCTTGAGACTTACTTCAAAGTTGTGTTAACCGTAGCGGCAATCGTAGGCATAGGAACAGGGTTTCTAGGTAACGCGTTCCTGAAGGCCCAGGAGAAGATCGAAATACTGGAGACAGACGCCAAGGCAATACAGGATCAGATCGATACCTTCGACGGAAAGGTTAAGGAAATAGGTGAAAATGCGGTTAAGGCGATCTCGGCGGCAGGTGGCGAGCAAAGGGCATCACTCCAGAAAATGCTTGAATCTATTAGCCCCGGCGACTTGGCCAAGGGAATATTGCATGACGGAGTTCGGGACGTTCTTGTGCGAGACTGTGGAGATGATGAGTGCGCCTGTCCGGAAGGCTGGCAACGAGCGAAAAGCCGTGGAGGCGATGGCGACCTGAACAACAAAGCCAGGGGGAACTTCATTTATTTGTGCGTCCAGCGTTACTGAGGATACCGCGATGAAAGAGATGCTGGCCGCGGCGTGTTTGGGCCTCGTCCTCCTCAGCGTCTCCGGATTCAACCCTCCGCACCGCCAGCCCGCCGTCTCCATCAGTTGGAGTCTGAGGGGAAAGGCAAGCCGAACAGGCAAGGGGGTTTTCCTATGCGTAGCATCAGACTGTTTCTCCTTGCATTCGCTCTCGCCACGGCCGCCGCCGCGGCGCCTCTGGACGTCGTCGCCGTGGGTGCGCCGGCCATCAACTGCAAGTTCGCCACGGCTTGCCAGATCACGGTTTCGGACACCTCCGCCGCCATCGCGCTGCCGGGAGCGACGGGCAGCGGGTTTCTGCAATCGCGCACCTTCCCGCCCGGAGAGCCGGGCGCGGCCGCGGCGGGGCTCTTCGGCTACGAGTACCGCATCGACCTGCGTAATCTGACGGGCGCCACGGCGGCGCCCTGCGTCTCGCAGCTCCGCCTCGATTTCGGTCCGATCGCGTTGGTGGACTACGACGGCGACGGCAACACGGATCAGGTCTTTGTCGTCACCTCGGGAGGCCTGGGCTCGGTGGGCCTGTCGGCGGCGGACCAGGCGGGGGACCGGATCACCTTCACGTTCAATCCGCCGGTCTGCTCCGGCTCGTCGCCCGGGCACGGGGAGACGAGCTTCTTCTTTGGACTGTCCTCCACGCAGCCGGTCCGCAACGTGACGGCTCAGATGACCTATACCCCGGGGCTCGCCGGCATCACCCTGAACGCGAGGGCTCCGCAGCTCGCGGGAGGCTCTTTCATCCTGTCTCCGCCGGAGAAGCCGAAGGCCGGCACGACCGTCATGCTGCTCGTCAGCGGCGCGAAGCCCGCGTCTCTCGTCGACCTCTACATGGGGACGGCGGGCGGCCGCTCGCCGGTCCGCACCTGCGCCATCGCCCTAGGGGTGAAGGACGCCAAGCTCGCCGCCACCTCTGCCGCCGACGCCAAAGGCAACGCCCGCCTCAAGCTGCCGTTGCCGAAAGACCTCGCGGGCAAGACCCTTTTCCTGCAGGCCGTGGACCGCTCCGCGTGCCGGGTGAGCGAGGTCGTGACGGTGAAGGTCGAGTAGACTGCCGAAAACGCCAGAAAGGGCCACAGACATGGACTGCACCGGCAGCACCCCCAGCGGCTCGCAGTATTGGGTCAACGATCGCCTCTATCCCCGGCGCCCGTTCATCTACCAGCCCAACGCCTCCAGGATCGACGCCGCCTTGAAGGCCGCGCCCAAGACCGCCGAGCTGTTCTACGAGGTCGAGCTGGAGCCGGCGACGTGGGAGGACCGCAAGCCGGTGCGGCCTGCCGTTCCGGCCGCCGCCGCAATGCCGGCCGCCAGGCGCGGCCTCTCGCAGCGCATCTGGCGGCAGGGCGGCTAGGTTTTCAAGGCACCGGCGCGCCGGCGCACGGATCCACGTCCGTTTTCGGCGGCACCTGACGGATGCGCCCGTCGGTGCGCGGGTCGATGCCGCCGGTGGCGTTCTGGAGGGCCGGCACGACGATGTCGCTCTTCAGGTCCTTGCCGTTGACGGCGCAGCTACCGACCACCTGCGAGGGATCGAGCATGGTGTAGCCGTCGCGGTCGCCGCTCGGATCGAAAAGATAGTCGACGGTCGCCACCAGGACGTCCTCGTCCGGCTGCACCGGACGCGAGCCTCCCGGCGTCACCAGCGACACGTCCGAGACCTTGCCGCCCGCGGTGTCGTGAGTGAAGGAGAAGCCGGAGATCTGCAGCCAGTTGCCGGAGCCCGGCCAGCCGGCGATGGCGCGCGCGGCCACCTGCTGGAGAGTGCTGCCCTTGATGCGCAGCAGCGAGAGCGGGCTGGGATAGGCGAACAGCTCCTCGATGGTGCGGCGGGTGAGGGGACCCGCGGGCACGTCCTGGTTGAGGCGCAGCGAGCCCGAGTTGACGAACGCCGCCTGCGCGCCGCAGCTCGCGAAGGCCTCCACCATGCGGTCGGCGATCCAGTCGCCGAAGTTTGTCTCCGAGCCGCGGATCTTGTTCTCCTCGGCCTCCAGGCGCGTCTTGCTGCTGCCCAGCTCCTTCTCCAGGCAGCGCGGCTCCAGCGGCGTGCCGTTCTTGCCGGCCTCCTGGCCGCAGAAGAGCCCTTCGTGGAGCGACAGCCAGCTCTGGGCGTCGCCGTCCACGGCGCAGTCTTTCGCCACCTTCGCGTCGAGCGGCTCCAGGCGGTAGTCGACCTTCAGCTTGCCGTCCGCGCCCAGCGTCAGGGTGGCGACGGTCGCCGTGCGCGCGTCCGCGTCGGCCTTGAACAGCTTGCGTCCGCCGACGTCGCAGGCCATGTGCTCGTGGTCATGGCCGCCGATGATGAGATCGGGTCCGTCCGCGCCGAGGGTGGCGAGGAGACGGCGGTCGTCGCGGGCGTTGAGATGGGTGAGGGCCACCACCACCTCCGCCCCCTGCCGGCGCAGCGCCGCCGTGAGCTCGCGGGCCGTGGCGATGGGGTCCTGGAACGCGGTGGAGTACTGCGGCTTCTTGACGTCCACCGTGAGGCCGAAGAGGCCGATGCGGATGCCGCCGCTCTCGACGAGCCAGGTGCGCGCCAGGTTCTCCCCGGCGATCACCGGCCTGCCGTCCGGGCCTTCGGCGAAGACCACGTTGCCGTTGACCCAGCGGAAGTCCGACTGCGCGATGCGGCTGTTGAGCATCGCCGCGTCCTTCATCTTGTCCTTGTCGAACTCATGGTTGCCGAAGACGGCGAACATCCGCTCGTCGAAGCCGTCGGGGGCGCCGTCGAGGTCGTTCAGCACGTCGATCATCTGCTCGCCGTTGAAGGTGCGGCTGAGGAAGGAGGGAAAGAGCAGGTCGCCGGCGTGGAGCATCAGCAGGTCCGGATGCTCGCGCTCCAGTTGCTGGCGCAGCGTGCGCACCCGCGCCAGGGCGCCGACCGTTCCCCCGTCCACGCCTTCGACGCGATAGACGTCGTTGATGGCGAGGAGGACGGCGGTGCGCGCGTTCGGTTTGGCGGCGGCGGCCGGAGCCGGCGTCGCCGGCGCGGGGGCCTGGTACGTGGCACAGCCCGGGAGGCAGAGCAGCAGCAGCGGGACGGCGAGGCGAGACGCTCGGAGCATGGCAGACCTCCTTGGGATCGGCGGGGATCATATCGTGGGCCGGACCCGTAGGCCGGCGAAAATCACGGACCCTAATGCGAGAGATGGTGGAATTCGCACCTATGCTAGCCTAGCCTTCGCTGGCACGCTGAGATACAAGGTTTCCCGTTGAGCCTATCGCCCGGTACTCGCCTCGGCTCGTACGAGATCGTCGCGCCGCTCGGCGCGGGCGGCATGGGCGAGGTCTACCGCGCCCGGGACGTCCGCCTCGGCCGCGACGTGGCGCTCAAGGTCATGGCGAGCCGGCTCGCCGGCAACGCCGAGGCCCTGGAACGCTTCAAGCGCGAGGCGCGGGCCGTCGCGGCGTTGTCGCACCCGAACGTCCTCGCCCTCTTCGACTACGGCGAGAGCGACGGCACCGTCTTCGCCGTCGCGGAGCTGCTCGAAGGCGAGACGCTGCGCACCCGCCTGGCTGCCGGGGCTCTCTCCCAGCGCAAGGCCGTCGAGGTCGCCGTGCAGATCGCCCGCGGCTTGGCCGCGGCGCACGAGCGGGGCATCACGCATCGCGATCTCAAGCCCGAGAACGTCTTCCTGACCCGCGACGGGCACGTCAAGATCCTGGACTTCGGCCTGGCCAGGCTGATCGGCGCGGGACACGCGACGATCGAGTCTGAAAGTCCCACGCTGGCGCGGCCCACGGATCCGGGACGCGTCATGGGCACCGCCGGCTACATGTCGCCCGAGCAGGTCCGCGGCGAGGCGGCCGATCACCGTTCCGACCTCTTCGCCTTCGGCACCATCCTCTACGAGATGCTCGCGGGCCGCCGCGCTTTCCCCGGCGACAGCGCGGTGGAGATCATGACGGCGACGTTGCGGGAGGAGCCTCGAGAGCTGCCGGCGAGCGTTCCGCCGGCGCTCGAACGCATCGTGGGTCATTGTCTCGAGAAGCGGCCGGAAGAGCGCTTCCGCTCGGCGCATGATCTCGCCTTCGACCTCGAGACTCTGGCCGATCTCTCGAGCGTGGGCTCGCGTGGAGCGCTGCCGCCCGCGGTGAAGCGCGGCCGCCCCGTCGCGCCGCTGCTCCTGGCTGTGCTCCTCGTGGCTGCCGGCGCGTTTTTGGCGCGCTGGCTCTGGCGCGCTCCGCCTCCTTCAGCTCCCATCTTTCGCCAGCTCACCTTCCGCCGCGGTACGATCCTGGGAGCGCGGTTCGCGCCGGACGGCGACACGATCGTCTATGGCGCGGCTTGGGATGGCAGTCCGTCTCAGATCTTCACCGCGCGGACGGACCGGCCCGAGTCAAGCCCCGTCACGGTGTCCGGCCCGGCCGACCTCCTCGCGGTCTCCCGCTCCGGAGAGATGGCGCTCTCCCTGGGCAGGCGCTTTCTCGGTTCCGCCTATCTGAGCTCCGGAACTCTGGCGAGCGCGCCCCTTGCGGGAGGTACGCCGCGGGAGATCCTCCAAGGCGTCCATCAGGCCGACTGGGCGCCGGACGGTTCCAGCCTGGCGGTGGCGCGCCTGACCGCCGGAGGAGGAAGCCGGCTGGAATATCCGATCGGCAAGGTGCTCCTGAGGTCGAATCACGTCATTCTGGATCCGCGCGTCTCGCCCGGAGGCGAGCAGGTGGCGGCCTTCGAAAGCGCGGCGCCCCAGGGTTATCGCCTCGTGGTCTTCGACCGCGCGGGCTCGCGGAAGCTGGCGGCCGGAATCTACTCCTTTACCTCGCTCTTGCTGACTCCGGACGGCAAGTCCTACGCCTACACCTATGGCCGGGTCCTCACCAACCTCTACCTCGCCGAAGGCTTGAAATAAGGCGCGCTCATCCGGAAACCGGTTGGCAGACGTACCTCAGACGAATCGATTTCAAGGGAGGATCGCCATGTCATCCGATGCCGTGAAGGATCTCGGTCCGCGTTTCTTCGCCGCGCAGGACCGGCTGCAGGGAGGTCCGGCCGAAGAGCTCTGCGCGCCGGGCTACACCGCGCAGATCGGCGCCAATCCGCCGATGCCGCTCGCCGGCCACCAGTAATTCGCGACGATGTTCTACGCGGCGTTCACCGGCCTGCACCACGTGATCGAAGAGACCGTCGCCGACCAGGAAAAGGTGGCCGTGCGGTTCACGCTGCACGGCACGCATACGGGAGATTTCATGGGATTGCCGGCCACCGGACGCACGATCGCGGTGCCGGCGATCGCCATCCTGCAAGTTGCGGACGGCAAGGTGACCGGGCTGAACGCGGTGTTCGATCAGGCGGGGATGATGGGGCAGCTCGGGATGTAGGGCCTCTCAAGCTCGCCTGAATATCGGACGGTCCTGCCCTTCGAGGCCTCACCCCTGGCCCCCTCTCCATCGGCGATGGAGAGGGGGGAACGATGCCGAACTATCGCTATCGGCGAAGCCGTTCGAGTCCAGGTGGCGTGTGCGTCACCACTTCGGTTGTGCGCGCCACGTCGCCCACGGCCTGAAGAATCTCAGCCAACGCACGCATCCTTGCCTCGGTATGGCCGGGCCGTCCGCGGTCGTCGTCTACGTCGAGCAGCGCCGCGACGCGCTCGACAAGT
>DATBGJ010000054.1:0-3703 GCA_036558045.1 Thermoanaerobaculia bacterium | reverse complement strand
GCCTCCAGCTCCCGCCGCGCCGCCTTCAAGTCCCGGCGCTCCAGCGCCGCCCGGCCGGTGGCGAGAGCCGCCTCCGCGCGCTTGACCTTCTCGGACTCCTCGGCGAGGAGCCGGAGGCGGCCTTCGTACTCGCCGCGCTTGGGATGGTCGGGCTTGACCTCCAGCAGCGTCTCCAGGGCCAGCCGGGCGAGCGGGAGCTGCTTGCGCTGCAGGTAGCCGGCGAGCACCTGTTCCGTCTCGCCGGCGCGGTGCGCCTGCGCCAGGCGCTCCTTCAGCCGGTCGAGGCCCTGAGCGCGCGGCGTGGTGGCCTCGACGTGGGCGATCAGCTTCTGCGCCTCGTCGAGACGGCCGGCCGCGAGCGCCGCCTCGGCGCGCGCAAGCTCGCCCGCGCTCTCCTGCACGCGCTTGGCCGCGCGGTCGATCTGCGCCAGCAGCTCCAGGCGCTCGGCTCGCGACAGCTCGCTGGAGCTGCGCGGCTGCGGCGGCGCCGGCGGGGGCGAGGCCTTCACGGCGGCGGCGAGATCGTCGAACGGGATCTCCTTGGTCTCGGCGGCGCTCAAGGCCCGCTCGACCTTCTCCAGGGCGAGGATGAAGCTGCGGGCGTCGGGATAGCGCTGGTCGCGGTCGCGCTCGAGGGCGCGCCGCACCACGCGGTCGAGCTCGGCCGGCACCTCGACGCGCGGGTTGCGCCCGCGCAGCGGCAGCGGATCCTCGGAGAGGCGCTTGAAGACGAAGCCGTGCTGGTTCTCGGAGTCGAACGGCGGCAGGCCGGCGATCATCTCGTAGAGCACCAGGCCGAACGAGTAGAGATCGCTGCGATGGTCGAGCGTCGCGCCGCCCGGCACGCCGGCCTGCTCGGGCGAGCAGTACTGGAGCTTGCCCATGAACATGCCGACCTGGGTGATCTCGAAGCTGGCGTCCACCTCCAGGTTGCGCGCCAGACCCAGGTCGATGATCTTCACCCGCAGGTTGCCGGTCTTGTCCTCGGTGATCATCAGGTTGTCGGGCGACAGGTCGCGGTGGATGACGCCGGTCGCGTGGATGGCCTCCAGCCCGTGCAGCGCCTGGATGCCGAGGCGCACGGCGGTGGAGACCGGGAACGGCCCCTGCTTGCGGATGCGGTCGCCGACGTCCTGGCCCTGGATGTGCTCCCAGACCATGTAGAAGCTGGCGTCCGGCAGGGTCGAGAAATCGTAGAGGATGGCGACGTTGGGATGCTTGATCTGGGTGGCGAGGCGGGCCTCGCGCATGAACCGCTTCTGCGCCGCCGGATCGGCCGCCAGGTCCTGGCGCAGGATCTTGACCACCCGCAGCTCCTGCAGATGGACGTGGCGCACGAGGTAGACCTCGCCCATGCCACCGCTGCCGAGGCGCTGGACGATCTCGTACTTGCCGTCGAGGATGGACCCCGGCTCGCGCGCTTGCAAGAGGTACCTCCGGTACAGACTAAGGTGCGTATTGTAACCGGCAGACGCAGCCTGCAAGGAGTGCCGCTGAAGGGAGATTACATCTCGTCCAGCAGCTTCTGCCGCTTGGCGTTGAACTCCTCCTGCGAGATCAGGCCCTCGTCGAGGAGGCCCTTCAACTGGCGGAGCTTGTCGGCCATGGGGCTGGCCGCGGGCGCGGCGGCGGCCGGAGCTGCGGCGGGCTGCGCCGAGCCGGCCTGCATGGCGTCGCGCATCATGCCGGGGAGCGCGGCGCCAATCCCGGCGCCGAGGCCGAGGCCGAGGCCCGCGCCCACCGTGCCTCCCGCGGCGCCGCCGGGCTGCTGCGCGGCGTCGCCGACCGCCCGCGCCGTCTTGAACTTCATGTAGGCGTTCATGTCGCCGATGGCGCCCATGCCGCTGCGCTCGTCGATGAGCTTCTGCACCTCCTCCGGCGGCGTGATGGCGCCGAGATAGAGGTCCACCAGCTCGATACCGTACTTGCCGAAGTCGTCCGCCACCCGCGACTTCAGGCCCATCGCCAGCTCGTCGTAGAGCTTCGGCAGGTCGAAGATGGAGGTCAGGTTCTCCCCCAGCACGTCGGTCAGGCGGGCGACGATGGCGTCGCGGAAGTAGTCCTCCACCCCCTGGGTCGTGTAGAGGCCACGGCTGCCCACCACGGAGTTGACGAAGAGCTGCGCGTTGGCGATGCGCACGGCGAACTTGCCGAAGGCGCGCAGCCGCACCATGGCGAGGTCCTGATCGCGGAAGACCACCGGCTCCTTCGTCCCCCACTTGAGGTCGAGGAACGTCTTGGTGGAGACGAAGAACACCGCGGCCTGGAACGGCGACTTGCCGCCGAACGGGATGCCGAAGAGGCCGGCGATGATAGGCACGTTCTGCGTCGCCAGCGTATGGCGCCCGGGGCCGAAGGTGTCCAGGGCCTTGCCGTCGCGGAAGAACACGGCCTGCTGGTTCTCCTCGACGATGAGCTGGCTGCCGAGGCGGATGTCCGCCGTGCCGCCCGCCGGCCAGCGCGACACCATGGTGCTTCCCGTGGGGTCCTGGTATTGGATCACGTCCATGATCGGTCTCCTGAATCTCCTGTAGGTCGCGTCAGGCGCCGGTCCCGGCCTGCGCCGCACCGCTGACGACCTGCTCGCGCTGCCGCCATTTGCCGTCGAGGGCGCGCGCGGCGTCCTGCAGCCGCTGCAATGCCGGGCCGGGGTCCTCGCCGCCGGGCGCCGGCAGGGCGGCGACGTCGCTCTCGAGCTGCGCCAGGTCGTCCACCACCGAGAGGTCGAACTGGTAGATCCGCTCGAGCTCCGCTTCGCCGATCTTCACCGGATCGAACAGCCCGGTGGCGCCGTAGTCGCTGAAGCGGACGGCTTGCGACAGGCCGTCGAGCTGCCGGTCGAGACGGTCGAAGCCGTTCAAGGCGCCGATCTTGCCGGCGTCGGTAAAGGCGCGGGCGCGGTCCCGCAGCATGGCCTTGAGGCGGCCCAGCTCCGCGGCCAGATGCTCGCGCAGCGACCGGTCCACGTCGCGCCGCAGCTCGCGGTCCTGAAATCCCCGGTAGCCCGGGATCTTCTCGCCGAGCCTCTCCAGAAAGTTGCGTTGCGCCTTGGCGCCCTGATAACCGTCGGTCATCGCTTCACCCTCCGCTGAGGCCCGCCCATCCTATCGCATCCGAATTCTCGATCCAAAATCTTGTACTTCTCCCATTTTTTCTCAGGCTCGGCTATTCTTCAGCCACTGTAGCCGCGAGGCCGTTTTCGTTTGCTGGTAAACAGGTCGGAAGTGCCCATCACGAACCGTCGGAGAGCGGCGCTCATGGCGCTCTCCCTGGCCGTCGTGTGCCTCGTTGCGGGGAGCGCCGGCAAGAGCGGCGTCCGCGATCCCAACCTCGTGCTGGTGACTCTGGATACCGTGCGCGCGGACCACCTGGGCTGCTATGGAGACGGCTCGGCGGTGACGCCCGCGCTGGACCGGCTGGCGGCGGAGGGGCTCCGCTTCGTGCAGGCGTCCTCGTCCGTGCCGCTCACCCTACCTTCCCACACCACGCTGCTGACGGGCCTGCTGCCGCCGCACCACGGCCTGCGCAACAACGGCGGCGGTGCGCTGCCGGAGGGGACGGCGACCCTCGCCACCCTGCTCGCCGGCAAAGGCTACCGCACCGGTGCCTTCGTCGGCGCCTTCGTGCTCGACCACCGCTTCGGGCTCGCCCGCGGCTTCGCGACCTACGACGACGAGGTGGAGCGTGACCCCAACGCCGCCGC
>DATBGJ010000053.1:0-5915 GCA_036558045.1 Thermoanaerobaculia bacterium | reverse complement strand
GGCCTTCCGGACACTGTCCGCCGGACACGGCCGTGAGAGCGTCGCCGGCATGAACGGCTCGGCCACCGGCAAGGGTCAAGGTCAGAAAAAGGACGGCGTAACTTCGCGGTCTCATCGTGTTCTCCAGGTCAGAATCGCACCGTCCGGCGCTTCGGCGCGCGGCAGTCGGAGACCGCGTCGAGGATCTCGCCGGCGCCGGAGTCGCGAGGCGCCATGCGCACCAGCTCGCTGGCGGCGCCGTAGAAGGCGGAGAGGGCGGCTTCGCGCCCCTGCTCGCGTGCGCCGGAGCGGTCCGTGCACTCGGCGAGCGAGCGCAGCGCGGCCACGTACTCGGTGCCGGTCCTCTGCACCTCGGCGGCGGCCACGAACGGATCGCTCGCCGGCACGGTTCGGGCTGCCGCGCCTTCGCGGGCCCCCCAGCGGTGGCCGGCCGCGACGCCGCCGGCGAAGAGGAGCAGGGCCGCGGCCGCCTGGAGCAGAAAACGGTGAGGGGAACGGGCGGGCGGCCGCGCGGCAGGAGCGATGCGCGCCGCCACCGCGGGCCACAGATCGCGCGCCGGCTCCGCCTCCAGCGGCAGGGCCGCGAGCCGCCGCAGGACCTCGCTCTCCTCGGGGGTATCGTTCACTACGTCGTCGTCGATCATGGTTTCAGGACCTCCATCAGCAATCGCCGCGCGCGATGGATCTGCGCCTTGATGGTGCCGAGAGCGAGCCCCAGCAAGCCGGCGATCTCCTCGTAGCGGTAGCCCTCGACGGCGTAGAGGAGGAGGGGCACGCGGGCCCCTTCCGGCAGGCCGGCGAGGGCTTTCTCCAGCGCCAGGTTCGTCTCCGGCATGGCGCGCTGGGCCTCGACGAGGTAGCTCTCCAGGTCGTCTCCCGCCTCGAACCGCTCCGCCCACCGCCTCTCCGTGCGTGCCTGCGAGAAGTAGACGCGGACGGTGAGGCCGTGCAGCCAGGTGGCGAACGAGCTCTCGCCGCGGAAGCCGGCGAGCGCTTCCCAGGCGCGCACGAAGGCGTCCTGGGTGAGCTCCTCGGCGCGGCCGCGGTCGCGCGTCAGGCGCAGGGCGAGCGCGTAGACGCGGCGGTGGTGCTGCCGGTACAGCTCCTCGAAGGCTCGCGCATCGCCCTGGCGCGCGCGCACCACCAGCAGCTCCGCGATCTGCGGCTGCGGTGCGGCGGTGTCCGTGCGGTTCAGGGCGGGCTCCATCGGGCTCGGCTCTGGGGATGAGTGTCTCGCGGAAGGCGGAAGGTTTGAAAGGACGGACCTGTGAATTTACCAGGCCGCCGAGGGGGAGGAGGCCTGGCGGAGCTATGATCGCGGGATCGTGAATGTCCTCAAAGCACCCTGCGACGAAGGCGTGATGCGCTCCGCGTCCGCCGCGGCTCCGTGCGCGCGGGCGGCGGAGCCGTGGATCCTCGCCGCCGCCATCCTCGGCTCCAGCATGAGCTTCATCGACGGCACGGCGGTCAACGTCGCGCTGCCGGCGCTGCAGAGGGATCTCGGGGCCACGGTGGCGCAGGTGCAGTGGGTGGTCGAGGCCTACGCGCTCTTCCTCTCCGCGCTGCTACTGGTTGGCGGCTCGTTCGGCGACCGCTACGGCCGGCGGCGGATGTTCCTCTTCGGCGTCGCCGGCTTCGCCCTCGCCTCGGTGTGGTGCGGCCTGGCGCCGGGCACGGGCCAGCTCATCGCGGCGCGGGCGGTGCAGGGGATCGCCGCGGCGCTGCTGGTGCCGGGGAGCCTGGCCCTGATCTCGGCATCGTTCGACGAGAAGCGGCGGGGCAAGGCCATCGGCACCTGGTCGGGATTCAGCGCCATCACGGCGGCGGTCGGGCCGCTGGTCGGCGGCTGGCTGGTCGACCACGCGTCGTGGCGGTGGGTGTTCTTCCTCAACGTGCCGCTGGCCCTGGCGGTGATCGTCATCTCGTGGCGGTTCGTTCCCGAGAGCCGCGATCCCGAGGCGGCCGAAACTCTCGATCTGGCGGGGGCCCTGCTCGCCACGACGGGGCTGGGCGGCATCACGTTCGGGCTCATCGAGTCCTCGCACCGGGGATGGAGCGATCCCTGGGTGCTGGGGGCGCTGGCGCTCGGCGCGATCTCGCTCGCGGGCTTCCTGTGGCGGGAGTCGCACGCGCCGGCGCCGATGATGCCGCTGTCGCTCTTCCGCTCGCGCACCTTCGCCGGGGCCAACCTGCTGACGTTGTGGCTCTATGCCGCGCTCGGCGGCGCGCTGTTCTTCCTGCCGTTCAACCTCATCCAGGTGCAGGGCTACAGCGCGACCGGGGCCGGCGCCGCGCTGCTGCCGTTCGTGCTGCTGATGTTCCTCTTCTCCCGTTGGTCCGGCGGCCTGGTGGAGCGCTACGGCGCCCGCCGGCCGCTCATCGTGGGTCCGTTGGTCGCCGCCGCCGGCTTCGCTCTGCTCGCCCGGCCGGGAATCGGCGGCAGCTACTGGACGACCTTCTTTCCGGCCGTCATCGTCCTGGGGATCGGCATGACGATCAGCGTCGCGCCGCTGACGACGACGGTCATGGGAGCGGTGGAGGAGCGCCACGCCGGTCTCGCCTCCGGCATCAACAACGCCGTCTCCCGCACCGCCGGCCTGCTGGCGATCGCGGCGCTGGGCGTAATCCTGCTGGGCGTCTTCAACCGCGGCCTGGACCGCCGGCTGGACCGGCTCGCTCTGCCGCCTGCGGTGCGGCAGGATCTCGACAAGGAGCGGACGCGTCTGGCCGCGCTCGAAGTGCCCGCCTCGGTCGGTGCTGATACGCGGGAGCGCATCGACGCCGCGGTAGACGAATCGTTCGTGAAGGGATTCCGGGTCGTCATGGGAGTCGCCGCCGGGCTGGCCTTGCTGGCTTCGGCGAGCTCGGCGGGGATGATCCGGGAACCGCGATCCTGACCCTCGCCGGGCATTCCGGACAGGGCTATCCTGTTTCCCCTCCGGGAAGACCATGGCCGACTTCGATCAACTCGCCGCGCGCATCCACGAGCTGCCCGACCGGCCCGGCATCTACATCTTCAAGGACGCCGGCGGCAAGCCGCTCTACGTCGGCAAGGCGAAGTCGCTGCGCAAGCGGGCCTCCTCCTATCTGACGAAGGACCACGAGCCGCGCCTCGCCGCCATGGTGGCCGAGGCGGCGGACCTGGAGTTCGTGGCCACCGACTCCGAGGCCGAAGCGCTGCTGCTGGAGAACAACTGGATCAAGAAGCGCCGGCCGCGCTACAACGTCCTGCTGCGCGACGACAAGACCTACCCGTACCTCAAGCTGACGCTCAACGACGAGTATCCGCGCCTGGCCTTCACCCGCCGCATCCGCGACGACGGCGGCGAGTACTTCGGTCCCTTCCTGCCGGGCGGGCTCGCCCGCAAGGCCATCAAGCTGGTGCAGAAGCTCTTCCAGGTGCGGGTCTGCCGCATCGAGATCGACGGCTCGCTGCCGCGGCCGTGTCTGTACTACGACATGCACCGCTGCCTCGGTCCCTGCTCGGCCGGGCTGACGACGAAGCAGGCCTACGACGAGGCGGTGCGCCAGGCGCGCCTCTTCCTCGCCGGGCGCAACGAGCCGCTCGTCAAGCAGCTCAAGCGCGAGATGTGGGAGGCCGCCGAGGCCACGGACTACGAGCGCGCCGCCCAGCTCCGCGACGCGCTCGCCGAGGTGGAGGCGATCAGCCAGCGGCGCAAGCTCTCATCCGTGGAGGAGGAGGACCTCGACGTCTTCGGCGTCCACGTCTCGGGCGGCAATGCCGCCATGGCGGTGCTCGTGATGCGCGGCGGCCAGGTGCTCGACCGGCGGGAGCTGTTCTGGGAAGGGGTGGGGCAGATCACGCCCGAGCACCTCCTCTCGCAGGTGCTGCCGCAGATCTACGACCGCACGAGCTTCATCCCCAAGGAGATCCACCTGCCGGTGGCGATCGAGGGCGAGGAGGCGCTGGTCGAGTGGCTGTGCGAGAAGAAGGGGGAGAAGGTCTATCTGCGCATGCCGTCGCGCGGTCCCAAGGCCGAGCGCGTGGCCCTCGCCATGCACAACGCGCAGCTCGCCCACAAGCGCCGGTTCCGCGGCGGCAAGGTCACCCCCGGCGCCATGGCGCTGGAGCGGCACCTCGGCCTCGACGAGCCGCCGCGGCGCGTCGAGGGCTTCGACATCTCCCACTTCCAGGGCGGCGAGACGGTGGCCTCCATGGTGGTGTGGGAGGAGGGCCGCATGCGCAAGGGCGAGTACCGCAGCTTCAACATCCGCGACGTCCGCCAGCCGGACGACTTCGCCTCGATGCGCCAGGCCGTCGAGCGCCGCTACCGCCGCGTGCTGGAGGAGACGGGCGCGATGCCGGACCTCATCCTCATCGACGGCGGCCGCGGCCAGCTCAACGCCGCGCTCGCCGCGCTGACCGAGCTCGGGGTGGAGGAGACGGCGGTCGTCTCGCTCGCCAAGCGCGAGGAGGAGATCTACCTCCCCGAGGCGCCGGAGCCGCTGCGCCTCGGGCGCGACGACGCCGGCCTGCGGCTGCTGCAGGAGATCCGCGACGAGGCCCACCGCTTCGCCGTCTCGCGACACCGCCGCCGGCGCTCGGCGCGCACGCTGCACAGCCGGCTGGACGAGCTGGCGGGCGTGGGGCCGCGCCGCCGCAAGCTGCTCATCCAGACCTTCGGCAGCGTCCAGGGCGTGCGCGAGGCGAGCCTCGAAGACCTGCAGCAGGCCCTCGGTCCCGCCATGGGCCGCAAGGTCTTCGCGCAGATGCACGCCGGGGAAGCGGCCGCGCCGGAAGTGCCTGTCAGTTGACAGGCTGCAAGCCGGGGTGTAAATAGCTTCGGTAAAGCGCCGCAGATGCTGTGGGTCTGGTGTCCGCGAGCCTCGTGCCGAAGGCGAGGCTCCATCCCGAGAGGAGGCGTCGATGAGAGGCAAGGGTTTCCGCCCGTCGCTGCTGTTGCTCGTCCTGCTGATTCCGGCCGCCGCCGTCCAGGCGCAGCCTCCCGACTGCGGGGTGCCGCCCAACGGGCAGCCCTGGGGCTGCGAGCTGAAGCCGGACGCGATCCCGTCGATCACTCCCAACAACGGGGTCCTCGACACCAGCTTCGTGATGCGCGAGCGGGACCTCTACGTGCCGGTGTGGACGCCAAACCTCTGCAAGAGCTCCTACAAAGTCTGCTCCACGGACGCGGATTGCGGCGGCGCGACGGGCAGTTGCGCCAATGCCAAGACCTGCTCCGACAGCGGCAAATCCTGCACGCAGGCCAGCGATTGCAGTGCCGACGCCGAGTGCGTGCAGACCTGGGGCTGGCAGATGCAGCGCCTGCGGCCGTACGGCAGCCCGAAGAATCCCAGCCAGCCCATCAAGCCGAGCGATCCGAACGATCCCAACATCCGCTGGGGGTACCCGGGTCCGGTCCTCCGGGCGCGCGCGACGACGCTCAAGGATCCGACCCAGCCGCCGGGTCCGTCCAATCCGGTGGTGACGTCCGGGACCCGCATCAAGGTGAAGCTCTACAACTACCTGCCGAAGCAGAGCTACACCGAGGCCATGGACTGCAACCCCGCCACCTACCGGGCGTGCACCGGCCCGCTCTACTGCTCGAACTTCCTGACGGGCCCCTCCTCCACGACCTGCACGCAGCAGTCCGATTGCCCGGCGGGGTATGCATGCCTGCCTTTTGCTTGCGGGGAAGATTCCGATTGCAAGGCGGCCGGGAGCAAATGCGTCACCCAGCCGGTTCCCCAGCACCACCCCAACTGCTTCCACGGCGACAGCGTCACCAACCTGCACCTGCACGGCACCCACGTCTCGCCGCAGGCGCCCCAGGACTTCGTGCTGCTGAACCTCTTCCCGTTCGGCTCGACCGGCGTGCCCACCAACGACCCGTTCTACGCCGTGGGCTTCTATCAGGTCGACGCCAACCCGCTGCCCTGGAACCAGGCGCCGG
>DATBGJ010000052.1:0-6366 GCA_036558045.1 Thermoanaerobaculia bacterium | reverse complement strand
GGGGAAAGAAGGAGTTGGAGTGGATCGAGGAGATCGCCCCGCCAGGCCTCCGCCTCCTCTTCTTCGGCGGCAAGGGCGGCGTCGGCAAGACCACCTGCGCTGCCGCGTTCGCCCTCGCCTGCGCGGAACGGCGGCGCATCCTTCTCCTCTCGACCGATCCTGCCCATTCCGTCGCCGACGCGTTGGAGGCTCCCTTGGGAGATGAGGCGCGGCCCGTTCCCGGCGCGCCTCCCGGGCTTCGGGCCAGGGAGCTGGACGCCCAGCGCGCTTTCGCGGCCTGGCGCGCGCGCCATGGCGGGGAGGTCGAGGAGGCGGTCGCGGCGTTCACCGCCGAGGACTCCGGCGTTGGCGAGCTGGTCGATCTCACGCCGCCGGGTCTCGACGAGCTGCTCGCCCTCTCGACCCTCCTGGACACTGTTGTCGAGGGTGAGGCTGCCTACGATCTCGTCATCGTGGACACCGCGCCCACGGGGCACGCCCTGCGCCTGCTGGAGATGCCGGACCTCGCGCTCTCCTGGGACCGCTATCTTCTCTCGCTGCTCCTCAAGTACCGCGAGGCCGTGGGGCTCGGGAGTCTCGCCGCCGAGCTGGTCGAGCTCTCGCGCAGCCTCAAGCGGCTGCAGGCCCTGCTGCGTGATGCCCAACGAGCCCGGTTCCTGGTGGTGACCCGCGCGGCCGAGCTGCCCCGCCGCGAAACCGTCCGGCTGTTGGGCTCGCTGCGCCGGCTGCGAGTGGCCGTCCCGGCGGTGATCGTCAACGCCGTCGCGCCCGCGGGCTGCGCCCGCTGTGGCGGCGCGCCGGGCGAGGAGACCGAGGCGCTGCAGGAGCGGCTCGCGCGGGAGCGTCGCGGGCGGTGCGCTATCATGAAAGCCCCCGCCGTGTTCCCGCCGCCCCGCGGTGTCCGGCGGCTCGCCGACTGGGTGCGGAGCTGGGAAACGGCCACGGCATGAGCGAAGCGACCTACCTCTACTGCCTGGTGCGCGACGCGCAACCGCCCGCACTCGCCGCGGCGCCCGCCGGCCTTCCGGGCTGCTCTCCGCCCCAGGCGCTCCAAGTGGCCGACGGGCTCTGGCTGGTGACCGCGCGGGCTCCCCTCCCGGCATACAGCGGCGAGGAGATCGAGCGCCGGCTCTCCGATCTCGCCTGGGTCTCCGAGCGCGCCCTGGCGCATGAGGCGGTCATCGAGCACTTCGCGGCCGCGGAGGCGGTGCTGCCGATGAAGCTTTTCACCCTCTTCGGCTCCGAGGAGCGGGCCCTCTCCTACGTGCGCGAGAACCGCGAGCGCATCGATCGGGCGCTCGATCGCGTCGCCGGCTGCAGCGAGTGGGGCGTGCGGGTCTTGCTGAACGAGGCCCGGGCGCGCGAGGCGCTCGCCGCGGAGGCCGGCCAGGAGACCGGGCACGCTTCGGGGACCGCCTTCCTGCTGCGCAAGAAAAAAGAGCAAGAGGCCTCGCGCGATCTCGCCGGCCGGCTGCGCGGCGAAGCGGACGCGATCTTCGCCGAGCTGGCCGAGAGCGCGGCCGAGGCCGTGCGCCGCGAGCCCGCGGCGCCGCCGGAAGCCGGCGGCCGGCTGCTGCTCGACGCCGCTTTCCTGGTGCCCCGGCAGGAGGGCACGGATTTCGAAGCCGCCGTCGAGCGGTGCTCTGCCGGCGTCGCCGCGCGCGGCTGCGAGGTCATCCTCAGCGGCCCCTGGCCGCCCTATCACTTCGTCGAGGTGCGGGATGAGCCGGCCTGATGCCCTGGAGCTGATCGAGGGCAGCGAAGTGTCTCTGCTCGAGACGGTCGATCACCTGCTCAACCAGGGCGTCGTTCTCACCGGCGAGGTGGTCCTCGGCCTGGCCGGCATCGACCTCATCTATCTCCGCCTCTCTGTGCTGCTGTGCGCGGCGGACCGGATTCTGCCCAAAGCAGGGCGAGAAGAAGAATGAACCCTCTCCTCTATCTCTACGCCCTGGTCGACGACGACCCCGCGGGTTCTCTCGGCGAGGGGATCGCGGGCGAGCCGCTGCGCCTCGTCCGACGCGGCGGCATAGCGGCCGTGGTCGGCGATCTGGACAGCCGTCCGAGGCCCGAGCGCGAGGCGCTCCAGCGCCAGGACGCGGTGGTGCGCCGCCTGGCGGACCTGTTCAGCGCCCTTCTGCCCGCGCGCTTCGGCGAGGCCTTCGTGGACGAGTCCGACCTCGCGCAACGGATCTCGTCGCAAAAGGAAAATCTCGCCGCCTCCCTGGTTCTCGTCCGCGGCTGCGTACAGATGACCCTGCGCGTCTTCGGCGATCCCGAAACCCCTCCCGCGGCTGAAGCAGATCTCGACGGCGGTCCCGGTATGCGTTATCTGGAGGCGCGGCGTCGCGAACATCTACGGACACGCGCTTTGCCCGAGATCGATTCCCTCCGCGAGGCCTTGCGCCCTCTGCTGCGCGCCGAGCGGATCGAGCGGCACGAAGCCGGCCGTCTGTTGGGCACCGCCTATCATCTCGTGCAGCGCGCCCAGACCGGCGCCTATCTCGCAGTCCTGGAGAGCGCGGGAGAGATCGGCGGCCGCCGCGTCGCCGCGAGCGGCCCCTGGCCGCCCTACGCCTTCGCTCCGGAGGCTGCGCCATGAGCCAGCACGAGGCGGTGCGCCTGGAGATCGAGGAGCTGGACGCGTTGCGCGCCGAGATCGAGCACCGCGCCGCCGCCGAGGCGCCGCGCTGGAACGCCGATCCGGAGGAGGTGCAGCGCTCCGTGGCCCGGCTCGTCCTCGCCCTCGTCGAGTTCCTCCGCAAGCTGATGGAGAAACAGGCCATCCGGCGCATGGAAGCCGAGACTCTCACCCCCGAGGAGGTCGAGAACCTGGGCCTCGCCTTGATGCGGCTGGAGGAGACCGTGCACGATATCGCCGGGCGCTTCGGAATCGTTCCCGAGGAGTTGAATCTCGATCTGGGACCGCTCGGGCGGTTGATCTGAGGCTCATCCGCCAGTCCCGCTATTCCGTAGATTCTCCAGATGAGCCGCCGAGTCCTTTTCGTCCTTGCCGTCCTTGCTGTCCTTCTCACGGCCCCACCCGCCCGTGCCCACGAGCTCGGCAAGGTCCAGGTCTACGCCGATTTCCTCAAGGACGGCACCTACCGGATCGACGTGCCGATCGACCCGGAACACCTGACGCCGGGCGATGAGGGAGGCCCGGCGGGCGCAACCCGCTACGGCGTTATCGAGGGGTTGTCCGACAAGGTCGACCGCCATCTCGGGACGTTTCTCCGCAGCTTCGTGGACGGCGCCACGATCGCTTTCGACGGCCGGCCGGTCACGCCCAAGCTCCAGATCGTGCCGCCGGACCCGGACGCCCCGCAGGGCCGGGTCACGCTGCGCCTCCACGGACCCATCCCCGGCGGCGCGCGCGCCATCACCTGGACGAACACCATGGCCCTCGGCTCCTATCCGCTGGTGCTTCAGAACGAGGGGGACGAGAGCGCTGTCTGGGGTTGGCTGGAAAAGGGCGCCACCAGTCCCCCCTTCGTTCTGGCCAAGGCCGTCGTGCCGCCCACGCGGGCGGAGGTCGTGCGCCTCTACCTGAAGCTCGGCTTCACGCACATCCTGCCGGAGGGGCCGGACCACATCCTCTTCGTGCTGGGGATCTTCCTGCTCTCGAGGCGCCTGAAGCCGATCCTGCAGCAGGTGACGGCCTTCACCCTGGCCCACACGCTTACCCTGGGGCTCTCCATCTACGGCGTCGTCTCGCTGCCGCCGTCGATCGTCGAGCCGCTGATCGCGCTGTCGATCGTCTTCGTGGCGGTCGAGAACGTGCTCACTCCCGAGCTGCGCCCGTCGCGCATCGCGCTCGTCTTCGCCTTCGGCCTTCTCCACGGCCTGGGCTTCGCCGGCGTGCTCTCGCAGCTCGGCCTGCCGCGCTCCGAGTTTCTCACCGCGCTGCTGAGCTTCAACTGTGGCGTCGAAGGCGGCCAGCTCGCCGTCATCGGCCTCGCCTTCCTGCTCGTCGGCCTCCCCTTCCGCAGCCAGGGCTGGTACCGGCAGCGGGTGGTCGTGCCCGCTTCGTGCCTGATCGCTGCGGTGGGGCTGTACTGGTCGATCCAGCGGGTGTTCTTCTAGCTCTCAGGGGAATCGAGGTCGATCGCGGCCTGGATCCCTAGCTCCACTTTGCGCAGCGCGGCTGGCGGAAGAGATCCGAGCCGCTGAGTGAGCTTGGAACGATCCAGCGTCGTAATCTGATGGCAGATTGCCACGCAATTCTCTTTCAACCCGCCGGTGCCCCGAGAAAGAAAGACGACAGTAGGCCCCCTCCGCTTCTGCGCGTCTGATGACGTGCATGGGACGACAATGATCGACCTCCAATGCGGGGTTTCGTTGAATCCATCGTGGGAGAGAACGACGACGGGTCGCCGGCCGCGCTGCTCGGACCCGGATCTCGGTTCCAGGTCGGCCCAATAGACGTCACCGCGCCTCACTGATCCGAGACCTTGAGAGCTTCGAGGGCGGCCCGCTCGAGATCTTGGTCGAGATCGAGATCGGAACCTGCATACTCAGAGGCGAAAGCGGCGATCTGGGAGTGCAGTCTCTGCCTTCGCCTGTGGGCCAGAACAGTGCGAAGGGCCTCACGAGCCAAGACTGTGGCTGGCTGTCCCGAACGCTCTGCTTCCTCGCGAAGCTCGTCGTGTAGATCCAGAGGTAGAGGAAGATGAAAGTTGACCATGGCAGACCTCCTGCCATGATTATATGCCACTCGGGCGATAGCGCCAACCCTCCGGCGGTTCGCCGCGCCGGGAGGGCTGCTGGAGAGAGTCCAGAAATAGGGGGCTCCCCGCGGCACCGCCGGCCGTTGACAATCCCTCCCTCCCTGCTATGATCTCCTGGAATTCGTACCGATTCAGTCCTGTTTCAAGAATCGGGAAGAAAAAACGAGGGCCGGGCGCATGATCCGCATCACCAAACAGACCGACTACGGGATCGTCCTGCTGACGCATCTGGCGGCGAATCCGGAGCATCAGTACAACGCTCCGGAGCTGGCCGCCGAGGCCCGCCTGCCGCTGCCGATGGTGAGCAAGATCCTCAAGCTGCTGGCGCGCGAGAGCCTCCTCGTCTCCCATCGCGGCGTCAAGGGGGGCTACAGCCTGGCGCGCCAGGCGGAGGCGATCTCCATGGCGGAGATCATCGGCGCTCTCGAAGGGCCGATCGCCATCACCGAGTGCATCAGCGTCGAGGGCGACTGCTCGCACGAGCCGCTGTGCCCGGTGCGCAGCAATTGGCGCCGCATCAACCAGGCGGTGCGCACGGCGCTCGCGGGGATCACCCTCGCCGAGATGGCACATCCAAAGCAGAAGCTGGTCAGCCTCGGGCAGGGAGGTGCGCTCGCGGGGATCCAGCTCCAGTAACGCATAGAGGAAATCGATGCAGACTCCGACCAATACCATCGAGCAGTTCGCGACGCAGGATTACAAGTTCGGTTTCGTCACCGAGGTCGAGCAGGAGACCTTCCCGCCGGGGCTGAACGAGGACGTCATCCGCATGCTCTCGGCGAAGAAGGAAGAGCCGGAGTGGATGCTCGAGTGGCGCCTCAAGGCCTATCGCCACTGGCTCACCATGGAAGAGCCTACATGGGCCAACGTCCACTACGAGCCGATCGACTACCAGTCGATCGCCTACTACTCGGCGCCCAAGCCGAAGGGCTCCGGGCCGAAGAGCCTGGAGGAGGTGGATCCGGAGATCCTCGCCACCTACGAGAAGCTGGGCATCCCCCTGCGCGAGCGGGAGCTGCTCGCCGGTGTGGCGGTGGACGCGGTGTTCGACAGCGTCTCCGTGGCGACGACGTTCAAGGAGAAGCTCGCCGAGGTGGGCATCGTCTTCTGCTCCTTCTCGGAGGCGGTGAAGAACCATCCCGAGCTGGTGCGGGAGTACATGGGCTCGGTGGTGCCGTACTCGGACAACTTCTTCGCCACCCTCAACTCGGCGGTGTTCTCCGACGGCTCGTTCGTCTACGTGCCGAAGGGGGTGCGCTGCCCGATGGAGCTCTCCACCTACTTCCGCATCAACGCCCGCAACACCGGGCAGTTCGAGCGCACGCTGATCGTCGCCGACGAGGGCGCCTACGTCTCCTACCTGGAGGGCTGCACGGCGCCGATGCGCGACGAGAACCAGCTCCACGCCGCCGTCGTCGAGCTGGTGGCGCTGAAGGGCGCCACCATCAAATACTCGACAGTGCAGAACTGGTACCCCGGTGACGAGAACGGCCGGGGCGGCATCTACAACTTCGTCACCAAGCGCGGCAAGTGCGACGGCGCGAACGCGAAGATCTCCTGGACGCAGGTGGAGACCGGCTCGGCGATCACCTGGAAGTACCCGAGCGTCATCCTCAAGGGGGACAACTCGGTCGGC
>DATBGJ010000051.1:0-9699 GCA_036558045.1 Thermoanaerobaculia bacterium | reverse complement strand
GACCACCAGCTCGGCGGAGCGGTTCATGCAGACGCCGGCCGGCGTGTTGGCGCCGACGCCCAGTTTCTGGAGGCGGTGCGCCAACTGGTTGGCCCTGTCGTTCAGCTCCTGGTAGGTCAGGCGCCGGTCGCCGTCGACCAGCGCGACGCTGCCCGGGGCGCGCGCGGCCTGCGCCTCGAACAGCTCGTGGACGCAGAGCTCGCGGGGATACTCGTGCGCGGTGTCGTTCCATCCCACCAGCAACTGCCGCCGCTCTTCGGCGGCCAGCATGTCCAATTCGGCCAGCGCCGCGCGCGAATTTTCCAGGCCGGCGCTCAGCAGGCACACGAGGTGCTGGCTGAAGCGCTCGATTGTCGCGGTCTCGTACAGCTCGGGGCTGAACATCGCGGTGCCCCGCATGCGCCCGGGCTCGCGCCGGAGGTTCAGGGCGACATCGTTCCCGGCCTCGGGCATCTCGTGGTGAACCGCGCCATACGCGAGGCTGACGTCGAAGAGCGGGCAGCGGTTCGGCGCCGCCGGGAGCGCGAGGTCGTCGAGCAGCCGTGAGTAGGGGTAATGCTGGCGCGCGTGGGCGTCCAGCAGGGTCTGCCGGACGCCGAGAAGGAGCTGCCGGAAGCTCATCTGCCCATCGACGTCGTTGACGATGGGGACGAGGGTCCCCGGGTCCGCGGGCTCGGTCTCCGACTTCATGGCCGGGCAGCCGATCACGATCGGCGAAGCCTGGGTGTGACGGTAGAGGCAGGCGGTCAGCGCCGCGGCCAGGGCGGCATATTCGAGGAAGGGCTCGCCGCTGGTGAGTTTTTCGAGCCGGTCGAAGGTCTCGCCGTCGATCTCGAACGCCGCCGCGGCGCTGCGCTCGGACCGGTGCTCGGGCCGGCGGTGGTCCGGACGGGGGCCGGCCGGACGCGGGCCGCCCGCCAGCTTGTCGATCCAGTACCGGCGCTGTTCCGCGAGGTCATCGACATCCGTTGCGGCCTTCTCGGCAAGACTCATCGCGTCAAACCTCCAGAGCTCGAGGCCGGGCGGGCCTCAGAAGTTGAACTCCAGGGCCCCCAGCGGGCCTCCGGGGAGTCCCGTGGGGCGCGCCAGGGACGCCAGCGGGATGTCACCCAGGGAGACGTCCGGCTGCTCGGCGGCCAGGCGCAAAATCTGGAGCAGCGCTTCACCCAAGCACTCGATGCGCTCGGATGTCCACTCTCCGGGAGAGGAGAGGAATTGCAGCGTGCATCCATCCTTGCCGGCCGCCACGCGCAGGATCAGCTCCAATTCGCGGTAGGCGGCCCCGGCAAAGCGCTGCAGCCCCCCATCGTCCAGGTAGCCGACGTCGAAGCGGGGAGAAACCCTAAGGTAGCCCGGCATACGGAAGACGCCGGAAACGACGGTGGACGCGAAGCGCCGGTGAGGCAATCCGTCCGCCAGCTTTCGCCGGGCGGCGCGCGCCAGGTCCCGGAAAGCCATGCGCTCCGCCGCCGCGAGGCGCACCGGGTAGGGCTCGCGATCGTCCACGGCGGCGACCACGGCCCGGTCTTCGGGTCCGCCCAGCCGCAGGAGAGCCGCGGCGAGCGCCGCCAGCAGCACGCTGTGGCGCTCGGCACCGGTGGCGGTCTCGAGCCTCTCGACCAGCGGCCGGGCCAGCGGCAGCGGGGGACCCGGCGACCAGGCATCCGGCGAGTCCGGAGCCTCGTGCGGGCGCCGCGCCTTGCTGCCGCCGGCCGCCGGGGCGTCCGCGAACTCGGCGAGCCAGAACCGCTCGGCGGCCACGTAACGATCGGCCGAGAAGACTTCGAGGGTCCGGAGCTCGGGCGAGGCGGGCCGGTCGTACTGGCAGGCGCGCCGGAGGTTTTCGATCAGGTGCGGCGACGTCTCCGGGCGCGCCGGTTCGACCACCTGCTCGCGGACGACGGCGTTGAAGCAGCGCAGGAAGGTGTCGATCTGGTCGAAAGACAGGCCGCGGTTTTGGAGCAGGAAAAGGGACACGAAATTGAAGCCGGGGTCGGGCACCCATAGCGGCGTGTCGAAGGTGAAGAAGCAGCGCTCCACGAGGTCGCAGGCCGTGCTCACGTCCATGGTGTCGTGAGACCAGGAAAAGTGATAGCCCTTGAGGCCGTACTTGTCGCGCTCCTTCCAGATCGGCGTCACCGGATCGCAGTACCAGATCAGCGGGCGGTAGTAGTCCGGCCGGGTCTCCACCAGGAAATCCATGGTCTCCTGAGCGGTGGCATGAGTCTCTCCCGGAAAGCCGAAGAACAGCGAGGCGAACACCTTGATGCCGGCCCGCTTGAACAGCGGCACGACTTCCAGGTAGTGGCTCTTGCGCGGCGTCTTGTTCATGTTGATCAGCATCTGATCGTTGGCCGATTCGAGGCCGAGGAAGACGCCCTGACAGCCGGCACGCGCCATGAGGTCGACCAGCTCGGAGTCACAGAAGTCGGCGCGGAAGAAGCAGTGCCACTGGAAGCCGTAGTCCTGGCGAATCATCATCCGCATCATCTCTTTGAACGTCGCCAGCGGCACGTTGGCCGTGTCGTCGACGAAGAACACTCCGGTGACCGTGCCCACGTCGCGGATGGAGTTGAGCTCCCGCTCGATGTACTCCAGGCGCGAGACGTCGTATTTCTCGGTGCGCAACGGGAACGAACAGAAGGCGCAGGTGAACGGGCAGCCTTTGGTGATCCGCACGTTGACGTAGCTGCCGACGTCCTCGCGTGGAAAGAGGGAGTAGTCGATGAGGTTTTCGTACAGCGGATTGATCTCGCGCTCGGTCGGCGTGAGCACGAAGCTGCCGCCTGCCGCGAAGGCGAGGTTGGGGACGTCCGCGACCCCCCGGCCGTTCTTCAGCGCCTGGAGCAGGCGCACCAGGGCCTGCTCGCCCTCGCGGCTGCGGACGTAGAAGTCGGCTCCGATGTACTTGAAGAGCGCTTTGAGGTCGCTCTCCTCCATGCTCTCCGAGCGCTTGGCCACGTACGGCCCGCCGACGACGATCTTGGTCTCGGGGCTGTGCTGGCGCAGGAACTCGACGACTTCGAGGATCGGGGTGTCGTAGTTGTAGATGGTGGTGGTGACCAGGGCGGTGAGGTACTTGCCGGTGCGCAGCTTCTCGCGCAGCTCATCCTTCTGGAATTGGAACAGGTTGACGTAGTCGAAGCTGAACCCCCGGCGCGCCAGGTAGGTCCCGAGGTACATCACCACCATCCACAGCACGTCGGCGTTGTGGAGCTTTCTGCCCGGATTCGGCCGGCCCTCGTGGTGGAAGTGATCCAGGATGTCCATCGCCCGATAGGGCTTGCCCTGGTACTCGACGAAGTTGAGCCGCAGGTCCCGGTAATCGGGATGGTCCAGGCCCATCGCGCGCGTCATCTCGACCTCGCGCTCGAACCATCCATCGTTGTAGCCGATGATCAGACAGTCGGTCACGATGCATTGCTCCTGCGGCGCTCCCGGCTCTCGCCAGAGATCGTCACGCCGCGGTCGACTACGGGACTGAAGCCACGATCTGGAACGAATGTGTCGGGTTGACGCACTCGCCCGGAGTAGCGGTCGTGACACAGGAGAACGTCCCGAAGCCGTCGAACAACCGGCGGACCTCGTCCTCGTCCTTCATCATGTGCCGCGTGTGGAAGCTGGCGAAGAGCTCCAGGCGCCGCAACAGCTCGGCGCTGCGGCCATTGTTGGCGTGCGGGAAGCTCGCGGTGTTGTCGGCCAGCAGCCGCCGCGCCCGCTCGGCATAGCCACGCCGCAGCTCCGGCGTCGTGACATCGCCGATCATGGCGGTGGTGACCAGGGAGCCGCCGGGCTTGAGCAGCTCGCGCCATCGCTTGACGATCGTCGGCTTGTCCTCCGACTTGATGACGGTCAGGAATTCGTCGGTGACGATGAGGTCGAAAGAGGCCGGGGGGATGTCGCAGGTGAGCAGGTTGGCGCAGACGCACTCGAGGGACAAGCCGTGGCGCTCGGCGTACCACTGGCAGGAGCGGATCGGCGTGAGGCAGATGTCATAGAGCACGATCCGGGGCGAGGCGCCGGCCGTGAGGATCGCCTCGTGCAGGGTCGCCAGCATGCCGTAGTCGGCCGCGGCGGAGATGAGCACGTCCGCGTTCGGGCGTCGGCGCAGAACGTCGCTCAAGGCGTCGTTGTAGAACTGGTACCACGGCGGGACCGCAACCATGTTGAGCAGCCGCAGGTACTGCCAGGTACCGTGATACCAGTCGCAGCTCGCCGGCGGCGTTGCGGCGATGTCCTCATTCTTGGCCTGGTTCTTGGCCTGGCTCTTGGCCCATTCCTCCATGCCACCGGCGTTCTTGCTCCCGCAACCGGTGGCCGACCAGCTCTCCATCAGCGGCGCCGACTCGATCAACAGGTCGCGCATGCGGGGGTCCAGCCTATAGAGAGATTCGATAGACGCTGCGGTCACCTGAGCTCCTCCTTTTCCAAAGACAATCGTCTGTTACACCCGCGCGCCGCGCGGGAGGCACGGAATGTCCACGCGGAGCACCTGAGTAGATATGAGCCTCTCCATGTCCGACCTCGCTCACCTGGCTGCTGCCCTGGTCCTGCTGCTGGCCGCGGCGCACGGTTGCGGCTTTCTGTTCCGGCTCTTCCGGCAACCGGTGGTCCTCGGCGAGGTGATCGGGGGGCTGTTGCTCGGCCCGACGCTGCTCGGACGCCTCCTTCCAGGCTGGAGCGACTGGGTTTTCAGAGACAATCTTCCGACCGTCACGGTGCTCGGAGCGATTTACCAGCTCGGGTTGCTGCTCCTGATGTTCAGCTCGGGTGCGGAGATCCGCACGTTGTTCCGCCAGGGCGAAGGCAAAGCGGTGGCGCTGATCACGCTGACCGGGACCCTGCTGCCTCTCCTCCTCGGGCTCCTGTTGCTGCGCTTGCGCTTCATCGACACCGCTCCGTTTCTCGGACCGGCGCGGAGCGAGGCGGCGTTCGACCTCGTCTTCGCGATCGGGCTCGCCGTCACCTCGATCCCTGTGATCTCCCGCATCCTCTACGATCTGAAGCTGCTGGAGACGTCGTTCGCGCGCATCGTCCTCTCCACCGCCGTGGTGGAGGACATCCTGCTGTACATCCTCCTCGCCATCGCCCTGTCGCTCGCCGGGCACGGCGAGGGCAGCCTGTTCGGCTTGCCCGGGATGCTTCGCCTCCAGGGCTCCTCCTATGCCGGCCTGGCCTACTACACCAGCGTGCCCCTGATCTTCCTGGTGCTCTCGGTGTTCATCGGTCCGGTCGTCTACAGTTGGGTGAGCGGTCTGCGCTGCAACGTACTCTGCCAGGGCAACTCGATCGGCCACCTGTTGGTCATCCTCTTGTTCATGGCCGGTCTGACCGCCTCTCTCGGCGTCACGCCGATGTTCGGAGCGCTGATGGCCGGCATCGTCACCAGCCAGGCGGTCGAGGAGCCGGAACGGCCCCGGCGGGTCATTGCGAATTTCTCTTTCGCCTTTTTCATCCCCATCTACTTCGCCATGGTCGGGCTCAAGCTCGATCTCATCCGTTCCTTCCCGTTGGGCTTCTTCTTGGCGCTGCTGGTCTTTGCCTGCACGGTCAAGGCGCTGTCGATCTACCTCGGCGCGCGGCTCGCCGGCGAGGAGCGCACGGGCGCGTTGAACCTCGCAGTGGCGATGAACGCCCGCGGTGGGCCGGGCATCGTCCTCGCCTCGCTGGCCTACGAGGCGCAGATCGTCAACGAGGGCTTCTACGCCATCCTGGTCATGCTGTCCCTGGTGACCTCGCTGTTCGCCGGCTCGTGGCTGGACTTCGCCGTCCGCCGCGGTATCGCGATCCACTGATTTGCAAGGAGAGAGTTGATGGCAGATGAAGACAGCTTCACCCTGGTGCGCAAAGTGGACCGCCCCGCCGCCCGCGTGCGGCTCTTCTGCTTCACGTTTGCGGGGTCGAGCGCGCAGATCTTCTACGGCTGGAATGAGCACGTCCCCGAGTGGCTCGAGGTCAGCGGTTTCGAATTGCCCGGCCACGGCGCCCGTCTGGCCGAGACGCCCATCGACACCCAGGATGCGGCGGCGATGGAGATCGCCGACGCGCTCGAGCCGTTCCTCGATCGGCCTTACGCGCTGTTCGGGCACTGCCTGGGGGCGACGCTGGCCTATGAGGCCACCCGGGTCCTGCACACCCGAGGCAAGGCGCAGCCCGTGCGTCTCTTCAGCTCCGGCGCGCGCGGTCCTCATCTCGGCATCCCTATCGCGGACGTCGAGAGCATGGGTGACGACGAGTTCATAGAGCATATGCACAAGTCTTACGCCGCGCCGATCCATTTCCTGAATCACCCCGAAATGCGGCCGCTGTTCCTCCCCATGGTGCGAGCCGACGCCCGCATGACTCAAAACTATAGGTACGTCTCGGGACCGAAAATGAGCTATCCCGTGACCGCCATCGCGGGCGAGACGGACCAGGATGTCCGGCCCGAGCACCTTGAAGGGTGGGGCCAGCACACCACGGCGGGTGTGACCACGCGCATCTATCCGGGAAATCACTTCTTTTTTCTGGAAAGCGCGCCCCGGGTGCTGGCCGATTTCGCCGAGGAGTTGGACCGGTAGCCGAGCTCATGTCGTCCATCAGCCTGCCCGCCGTCCTTCGATCTCTCAGGGTGGAGAGCGCCGGCCGGCGTGCATTCCTCTTCCTGGACGGGGAAGGGAACGAAACGGCGGCGCTCACCTTCGGCGAGCTGGATCGTCGCGTCGACGGGGTGGCGGCAGCCCTCGACGCCCAGGGCGCCCGCGGGGAGCGCGCGCTGCTGCTGTTCCCGCCGGGGCTCGACTTCGTGGTCGCCTTCCTCGGCTGCCTGCGCGCCGGCGCGGTCGCCGTGCCGGCCTATCCCCCGCGGCCCAACCGCCGCCAGCCGCGGCTCCAGGCGATCGCCCGCGATGCCCACGCCCGCTTCGTGCTCTCGACCACGGCGATCGCGGCTGCCGCCGGGAGGCTCTGCGCCGATATCCCGGAGCTCGCCGGCGTCGTCTGGATGGCCATCGAGGACCTTGGGTCTCACGGTGAAGAGTGGGACGGCCCCGACCCCGAACCGGATGCCGCAGCCTTCCTCCAGTACACCTCGGGCTCGACGGCGGACCCCAAGGGCGTCGTCGTGACCCATGCCAACCTGGTGCACAACGAGGAGGCGATTCGCTACGGTTTCGGCCAGACCGCGTCTTCAGTGGTCGTCGGGTGGCTGCCTCTCTACCACGACATGGGGCTGATCGGGAACGTCCTGCAGCCGCTCTACAGCGGCGGGACCGCAGTCCTGTTCTCTCCCCTGGCCTTCCTGCAGCGGCCCAGGTTGTGGCTGGAGGCGATCGGCCGTTACCACGCCACCACGAGCGGCGGCCCCAACTTCGCCTATGACCTCTGTGTCCGCAAGATCGGGGAGGCGGAGCGCGCCGGGCTGGATCTTTCGTCGTGGAGCGTGGCGTTCAACGGGGCCGAGCCGGTGCGCGCCGAGACCCTGGAGCGGTTCAGCGCCGCCTTCGCCCCCTGCGGCTTCCGCCGGGAAGCCTTCTTTCCCTGTTACGGGCTCGCCGAGGCGACGCTCTTCGCCGCCGGCGGAGACCCGGCAGGCGCGCCGGCCGTGCGGACGTTCCGCACCGCGGATCTCCTGCATCACGATGCGGTCGAGGCGCCCGCCGGTGAGGCGGGCGCCCGCCCCCTAGTGGGCTGCGGCCGGCCATCTCCGGGGCAGCGGATCGCGGTGGTCGATCCCCAATCGGGAGCGCTCTGTCCGTCCGGCCGCGTGGGCGAGATCTGGATCGCGGGACCGAGCGTTGCCGCCGGCTACTGGGGACGGCCCGAGGTCTCCGCGCGCCTGTTCCACGCCCGGACGGCGGACGGCGACGGGCCGTTCCTGCGCACGGGCGACTTCGGCTTCCTCGCCGCGGACGGCGAGCTGTTCGTGACCGGCCGTCTCAAGGACCTGATCATCCTGCGCGGGCGCAATTACTACCCGCAGGACATCGAGCAGACGGCCGAGCGGGTCGATGCGGCGCTCCGCCCCGGCGGTGGCGCTGCCTTCGGGATCGAGCGCGATGGCGAGGAGCGCCTGGTCGTGGTCCAGGAGGTCGAGCACGGCCGCGCCGGCGCGCCCGCTCCTTCCATCCTTGCCGAGGCCATCCGCCGCGCCGTCGCCGACGAGCACGAGATCGCCGTGGAAGAGGTCGTGCTCCTGCGCAGCGGAACCTTGCCCAAGACCTCGAGCGGGAAGGTCCGGCGACAGGCCTGCCGGGAGGGCTATCTCGCGGGCAGCCTCGCCGTCGTCGGCCGCAGCGCGCTCGCCGAGCGCGACCGAGCGGAAGGGATCAAGGCGCTCGGGTCCGCAACGCCCCGCGATGCGATCCGGTCCGAGGCCGCGCGCGTTCTCCGGCTCGACGCCGGGCGCCTGGCCTCCGATCAGCCGCTCGTTGCTTTGGGGCTGGATTCGCTTGCGGCCGTCGAGCTCAAGGCCGGCATCGAGGCGCGGACCGGAGCCGTCCTCTCTCTCGCCGGGTTGCTTTCCGGGGCGACGCTCGCGTCTGTCGAGGCCGAGGTGCATGCTGCCCGGGCGGCCGCGAGACCCGAGCCGGAAGCCGGTCTGCGCCTTGGCGAGCACCCGCTGTCGGCAGGTCAGGAAGCGCTCTGGTTCTCCGACCGTTTGGCGCCGCAGGCTGCGACCTACAACCTCGCGGCGGCCGCGCGGATCGAGGGAGCGCTGGATTCGCGGGCCCTCGGCCAGGCGCTGCAGGCGCTGGCCGACCGCCATCCGGCGCTGAGGACCACCTTCTCCTTCCGGTCGGGAGAGCCGCGCCAGATCGTCCACGAGCGGCTGCCGGTGGATTTCCAGGTGGAACCCCCGCTGCGTTCGGAGGCGGCGGCGCCGCTCGCCGCCGAGGCCTACCGCCCCTTCGATCTCCAGCAGGGGCCGCTGCTGCGAGTCCGGCTGTGGCCCTTGGAGTCGCAGGGCTGGCTGCTGCTCCTCGCCGTGCACCACCTGGTGACCGATTTCTGGTCTCTCGGGCTGTTCGTCCGGGAGCTCGCGGCGCTCTATGGAGGGCCCGCGGCGCTGGAGCCTCTGCCGTGCACCTATACCGATTACGTTCTCTGGCAGGACCGGCTGTTGGCGGGGGAAGAGGGGGAGCGGCTCTGGGGCTACTGGCGCCGGCAACTGGCGGGGGACCTGCCGGTGCTCGAGCTGGCGACCGACCGTCCTCGCTCCGCCTCGCAGACCTATGCCGGCCTGGCGCACGGCCTGCGGCTCGAGCCCGAGCTCGCCGGCCGGCTGCGGGAGCTTGGCCGCGCCTCGGGCACGACGTTCTTCGTCACCCTCCTTGCCGGGCTCCAAGCCTTCCTATCCCGTACCGCCGGCCAGGACGAGGTGGTGATCGGCACGCCCACCGCCGGCCGCGAGGCGAATGCGTTCCGGGAGGTCATGGGTTACTTCGTCAATCCGGTGGCGCTCCGCCTTACCGCCGAGGGAGATCCCACCTGGCGCGAGCTGCTGACCCGAGCGCAGGCCGTCGCCCTCGCCGCCTTCGAGCATCGGGCCCTGCCGTTCCCTCTGATCGCCGGGCGCCTGCACCGCGAGCGTGACCCCGGGATTACGCCGGTGTTTCAGGCCCTCTTCGTCCTCCAGAAGGCGCCGCGGCCGGAAGAGCGGACCATGGCCGAGTTCGTCCTCGGGGAAGGGGAGGCACGGGTCGCCATGGCGGATCTGAC
>DATBGJ010000050.1:0-2754 GCA_036558045.1 Thermoanaerobaculia bacterium | reverse complement strand
CGAGCTGCCGCAAAGCCGGCGGGAGCGCGCGGAGGCCCGCAAGCTGGCCGAGCGTCTGCACCAGGAGCCGGAGGGGGCCCGCGCCCTTGCCGGCATCGCGGCGGTTGCACGGCAGGAAGGCGAGCTGGCGACGGCTCTGGATCTTTTTCAGCAGGCGCTCGGCTCCTTCAGCCGGCTCGAGCTGCCGCAGAAGCAGGCCTCGACCCGGGATGAGATCGGCGTCACGCTGACCCTCCAGGGCGAGCTGATGGAGGCGCTGAAGCAGTTCCAACCGGCCCTCGCCGTCTCGCGGCAGCAGAAGGACCGCCGCGGCGAGGCGGCCGTCCTCGCCCACCAGGGCCGGGCGATCCTGCGTTTCGGCGAAGCCCGGCAGGCCCTCGCCGCCCAGCAGCGGTCCAGCGAGCTCAGCCGCGAGCTGCACGAGCCCTCGTCTCTCGCCGAAGCCCTGGTGGGTCTCGGGCAGGCTCAGCAGGCCCTGGGCGACCTCGCGGCGGCGCGGCGGAGCCTGGAGGAGGCCCTGGCGATCTTTCGCCGCCGGGGCGAGCGCAGCGGCGTGGCGGCGGCCAGCTACGGCCTCGGCAAGGTGCTCGCGCAACAGGGGGACCTGGGGCAGGCCCGCACGCGGCACGAAGAAGCGCTCGCCATCCGCACCCGCATCGGCGAGAAGCTCGCCGCGGCCGAGAGCCGGCTCGCCCTCGCGGAGCTCGCCTCGCGGCAGGGCCTCGCGCCCCAGGCCGAGGCAGCCGCCCGACGTGAGGTGGAGGCTTTCCACAAGCTGGCGAACGCGCCCGGCGAGGCCGCCGCGACCCTGCTCCTCGCGCGCACCCTCATGGCGCAGGGCAAGAAGAGAGCCGCGGACGACGTGCTGCGGAACGCCGCGCACCTCCTCGACACCAGCCAGGAGCCCGCCGTGCGCAAGGCCGCGGCCGAGCTGCGGGAGCGAACGGCCGAAAACCGGCTGGTGAGGTAAACTAGGAATGAATCGTCGACAGAACGAGCCGGACCGCGCATCGCGGCGCACCCAGGAGGAACGCCACATGGAACGCAGACAAGCCCTTGTTTCCGGAGCTCTCCTCGCCTCTCTGCTCACTCTTGCCGCGCCTTCTTACGGCCAGCCCGACTGCTCGCAGCCGGTGCCGCCGCCCACCGGCTCGATCGCGGTGACGGGGCCGCAGGTCCGCGTCGGCGAGCATCTCTTCGCCGGTCCGGGAGCCAGCGTCAAGGTGACCACCGACGCCGTCTGCGCACCCACGCAGTGGACGCCCGTGATGGACGGCCAGGAGGCGAGCGCCTGGCCCGCCACCTGGACCGCCGGCGAGCACACCGTGGCCGCTGCCGCCGTCGACACCTGCGGCCGCCGGACCACCCTGGCGCCCGTCGCCTTCACCATGGATACCGCGCCGCCGACGATCGGTTGGGAGACGGGCGACCGGCAGAGCTTCAGGACCCGGCTCGCTCCCGACACCGAGCACGAGCGCCGGCGCATCCGCTGGGCGCGGACCGAGGGCCGGCCGCCGAAGGACACCTGGATCAGCGTGGCGGGCGTCCTGCAAACGCCGCTCCCCTGGGTGGACTTCCCGAGCAAGACGTTCCTCGCCCGCGCCGTCTACCCCGTGCAGGTCAAGAGCGATCACCCGCAGGCTTTCCTGGCCGCGCCGGGGACGGTGGCCGCCGTGGACGGCACCGAGGCCGCGCTCGGCGAGCGCCTGCTCTGGATCACGGCCGAGGATGCGGGGGCCGGCGTCGAGAGCATGACCTTGCGGCTGCAGAACGAGCAGAACCGCGCCGTGCTGGTGGTGGAGGCCGTCGACCAGGTGGGCAACTCCAGCCGCAAGGAGATCGTCCTGCGGCGCGGGGCCGCCCAGACGTCCCGCTAGGAATCCGACCACTCGCCGCGCTGCACCACGGGGAGCTGCAGGGCCCGCTCGCGATCGAGGTCGAGCGAGCCCACGTGCAGCGCCAGCGGCGCCTGCACCCACTTGTAGATCGAGCGGGTGAAGAGGGCGGCGAAGCGCTTCGCCCAATCGTCCAGCCGGGCCGCATCGGTCTGCGGAAACATCGCGTGCAGGGCGCGGGCCGCCTCGGCCGGCGAGAGCTTCTCCCCGGCGTACAGCCAGAGGCAGGCGTCGAGCACCGCGAAAGGCATCAGCTCCTCCTCCGCCGTCTGCGCCGCCGCCAGCTCCGGACCGGGCTCCGTCTCCAGCGTGCGGCGGATGCCCGCGAAGCCGAAGCGCTGGAGGAAGCGCTCCAGCAGGGCGATCACCACCGTCTTCGGCACGTTGGCGATCACCGACAGGGCCCCTTCGAGATCGCCGCCGATGGTCGTGTAGCCGACCGCCTTCTCGCTCATGTCCCCGGTCTGCAGGAAGAGGGCGCCGGCGCTGTTGGCCCAGTTCCACATCCGCGACGCCCGCAGGCGGGCCTGGATGTTCTGCAGCGTGATGTGCGTCGGCTCGCCGCCGCCGAGCATCTGCCGCGCCGCCGCCGCCTCGCGCTCGAACGCCTCCTCGATCGGCACCACGCGCAGCGGCACGCCGAGCTCGCGGCAGAGCGTCGAGGCGGCGTCGCGGGTGCCCTCGCCGGAGAAGTGGGTCGGCATGTAGAAGGCCTGGATGAGATCGGCCGCATCCGTGCCGGCGCCGTCCTCGCGCAGGAGCTGCGCCGCCCGCCACGCGACGAGCAGCGTCAGCATCGAGTCGCGCCCGCCGGAGAGGGCGACGCCGATGGACTGGAAGGCGCCGGTCTTGCGGAAGT
>DATBGJ010000049.1:0-16280 GCA_036558045.1 Thermoanaerobaculia bacterium | reverse complement strand
CGCCACTTGACCAGGGTCTCTTCCAGCATGGGAGCCTCCTTGAGAGTCATCCCCTCAGGAAGTATAGCGTCCGGGAACGTCCTTCGGACCACTGACTGAAACCACGCGTTCACAGTGCGCCGAAGCTCCGGATCGTCCTCTGGAAGGAGACTGTCGAGAGCGTGCGACAATCCAGGCAGAGCTTCCGGCGTCTCGTTCGTTTCGACGCGCAGTAATGCGGCGGTCTGATTGCGGCGCAGCTCAGGACGGCCTAGGTCCAGGCGGCGCTCGTCGAGGAGCCGATAGCTCAGCCGTGGCAGGTAGCGTCTCAGGTCTCTGGGAACGGGCACGAAGAGGCTCTCCAACCGAAGGGGCGCACGCCAGCCGCCCTTCCCGTTGTACAGCACCAGGGGAAATACAGCCGGCAGGCGATCCTGCGGCCCCAGCTTCTCTTTGCGGACGATCTCCTCCAGCAGCAGGCTCACATAGGTCAGCAGCCGCAGAGCCATGAAAGGGTCGGAGGTGGACTGAAATTCCAGCAGGAGATAGAGATAGACCCAGCCTTCTCCTTCGCCGCGGAGCCTCAGCCGCCAGATGACGTCGCTGTGGCGCTCGCGCAGGTCGTCGGAGACGAAGCTGTGGCTGACCTTGTCGAGGGTGGAAAAGTCGAGCCGCTCGATCCAGTCCTCCCGGAGAAAGCCGCGGAGCAACCCTTCCACCAGGCTGGGATGGGAGAAGAGCCGCTTGTAGCCAGCGTCGTGCCCAGAGAACGCATTCCTCGCCACGCCTATATAAGACGGAAAAATGGCCGCTCATCTTGCAGGCATCTGCCAAAAAAGATGGAATGGGGGCGAGAATAGGGCGGTATATAATTCTGCAGGCTCGCTGGGACGTCCCGCCAAGTACAATGGCCCTGGCGGTCGGAGGGCGGATCGTGTAGGGCTGGAGAAAACCAGGAACTCGACGCCGAATGGCCGAGCAAGAGAGTGGCCGACACCAAGCTCGGCGTCGAAGTCGCGCGAAATTGACACCCCCTCTCTCAGCCCAGTACAATCCGCGTCCCTGTGGGGCCGTAGCTCAGTTGGGAGAGCGCTTGAATGGCATTCAAGAGGTCGAGGGTTCGACTCCCTTCGGCTCCACCATTTTCCTATCCCCTTTACCGCTCAGATTGAAGCCGCGACTGCTGGCTGGAACGTCAACCTTGAACGGCGAGCGCGCCAGACGGAAATTCCCAGCCAGACTGCGGCGAGCAGCGCCGCGCCGCCGAGCAGCGAGGCGTACGTTCCAATTTCACGCGGAAAACCGGATGTCGTCAGGCCGTTCATCGTTGCCGAAATCAGTCTCAGCCCGGCCCACAACAATCCGCTGCCAGCCAGGGCGAGAAGCAGCGCCAGGAAGGACTTGGCGGGCGCGAACCCGAAGCGGGAAAGCACCCGCACCAGCGCAATCGCCAACGCGCTCCACACCCACCAAGAGAGGACCTGCGCCAGCGAGAGCTCGGCCGCGTAGCGCAACGGTTCGATGACAGGCGAGAAGATGCCGCGCAACGGGGACGGCGATCCGAGATAGCCAGCCACCACGGGAATGATGTCCGCGGCATCGCGGTCGCGCAGTTTCTTCACCACCAGCGCGGCTACCTTGTCCGGAGAGGTGGGCACGCCTTCCGGAGTACGGATCACGGTCCAGGTTCGCGAAATCCCACCCCAACCGTGCCAGTCGGATGAGGCGAGCAAAGCAAGGCCACGTTCCCGGGCCACTTCGAGCACCCGATTGCGCACGTCCGATGGGATTCGCGGGTGACCGAAATTCGCGATCTCGAAGGCATCAATGCCGGCATCGGCGAAGGGAATCACATCCTCCAGCCGAAGCCTGTAGGCCATGGCGACGACCGCGCCGCGATGTTGCTCATGCACGCAGGCGGCGTAACGGGAGGGAAAGGTCGGGTCCACGGAATTGGTCGGGCACTGGTAGTCAGGTTGCAGCCCGAGCCCGAGCAGACGAGCGCCAGTCCGGTTGCACCGCAATTCCGTTCCCAGGATCACCGCAGGTGGGGGCGCTGACGCTGCCCGCCCCGCTTCATCGGCACCTGTGGTCGTGGCGACATGCGCGTGTTCAGTAAGGGCCACGACGTTGATTCCGGCGGCGGTATGCCAGGCGAGGTTTTCCGCTTCGGAAGCCAGCCCATCGTGGGAGCTGAACGTATGCGACTGGAGATCCGCAATCAGGGTCTTCGCATCGTCCATCACCAATCGCCAGCCGGGGAGACGGAGCATCGCGGTGCAAGCCAGCCACATCACCAGCACGAGGCCGGCGGCAACTCCCGTCCCAACCGCTCGCAACGCGCAAAGCCAGAGGGACTTGACGGTTTGTCTTCGCGAGTCGGAAACCAGCCGCCAGGCCGCGACGCCAAGGACGAGCCAAATCAGAACGACAACGCCCGCCACCCAGAAATCCGGGGCGCCGGCGAGGATGTGAAAGGGCGCGGCCCAAGGCTCAATGAGAATGCTCCAACCGGAGGGTTCCAAGCGCATCCCGGCCAATCGGGAGTGGTCGCGCGCGTCAAACGGGCCCTGGGGATGAATCGGAAGCGCGGCGCAAACGCTGAGCACCAGCAGTCCGACGACGATGACGCCGAGAGCCGGTTGGGAGCGACTCGCTGCGGGCTTCATGGCGGGCATCGGCTCCTCACCTCAGTTTCGATTCGCCGCAGGCGCCGCAGCGTCTTCCCGCTTCACGAAGCTCCGGCTCCGATCCATCACGGGCGACTCGATCGACAACAGGTCGAGGACCGTGTCGAAGACGTCCTGCTGTCGGTATTCGTCGCGTTCGACGATCCGGATCGGCACGGAGGCCTTCACGATCAGCGGGATCTCTGTCTGCTCCGGCGGCAAGGCGATTCCGGGCGGCACGCCATGGAACATTCTGCCCTCCTCCATCAGCGACTCGCCGTGATCGGAAAGGTAGATGAACACGTAGGGCACGCCGGACTTCTCCAGCCGCGAGAGAATCTCGCCGAGGACGAAGTCGACGTAGAGGATCGTGTTGTCGTAGGAGTTGTAGAGCTGCTCGAGGCTGCACCGGTTGGCGACATCGGCATCGGTGCATTCCGGCTCGAAGCGCGAGAACTCCGGCGGGTGGCGATCGCGGTAGATGGCGCCGTGGCTTCCACCGCCCAGGTGGAGAACGACGAACCTCGGCCCGGACCGGTACGCCGCGAGATCCCGCTCCAGAAGCGGGACGACGTCCTCGTCGTAGCACCTCCCGCCATGCCCACAGTCGGAGACCTTCGTCTCGCCCGGCTCCGCGCAGTTGTCGTACAAGGTGTAGTTCACGTAGCAAGCGGTGGGCACTCCGAGCCTGGAAGCGACCTGGGGGAGCCTCACATCGCCTCTTGCGAGGATCTCGGGGAGGGCGTACAGAGTGGATCCACGCCTCGCCACTCCGTCGAGGAGGTGAAGACCACCCGTGGCTTGCAGCACGGGATTGGTCTCTCGCCGTTTGTACCCGTAGAGACTGAAACTGCTCCGGCGCGAAGACTCACCGATCGCGAGGACGACCACCAGGTCGTCTTGCCGCGTGACGCGGCCCACGATCTCGACCACCTTCTTGCGTCGAAGGTAGGGCTTCGCCAGCTTTCCCGCGGCGCTCAGCGTGCCGGAGATCACGTTGACGGGAACGAGCGAGTAGACGATGTACTTGTTCGAAACGTTCCCGGCTCGAAGGATGGCGTTGTAGTTCGAGTACAAGGCAACGACCGCGACGGCCAACGCTCCGACGACGAGCTTCAGAGACGCCAGCAGGTACCTTCCTGCGCTGCGGAAGGTGATCTCGAGAGGGAGTAGGAGCATCACCGGGACGGCGATCAGCAGGAGGGCGTAGGGAACCATCTGGACGGAGACCAGCTGGCCCACCTCCGTCGCATCGGTGTGGATCGTGTTCAGGATCATCGAACTGTCGATGGCCACGTCGTACTTCGAGATGAAGTAGGCGGCGGGCGCGCTGGCTACCAGGAGCAGAATCGCGAGGGGCTTGATCGTCCACCGGTGAGCCAGCAGCACGAAGAAGACCAGGAACAGACACTGCCCAGCCACGAGATAGGCCGCCAGGGCTACGAGGTCGTACCCCCCTTTCTGGGGGAACCACTTCGCCAACTTCTCGAAGTTGAGGACGTTGCAGACCCAGTACAGCAGGCCGCAGAAGAGAACCGAGAACCTCGCGTGAGAAACCCGGAACTTGCGCTTCTCAGCGAGCATTGCGGGTCGCCTCTGTCTCGCGAAGTGATCGGTATGGGCTGCGAAAGCCGCATCGCACCATCTCTACCAATAGAGTATCCGCTCCTTCCAGGCTGAGGATCTGCTTCAAGACGCTCAGCGCCCGATCTCGGCGGCCAGCTCGGCGCTCACCAAGACGCGGATGCCGTGGCGCAGCAAGGAAGTGAAGTGGCGACGGTTCTCCGTCGCTACGAGCCGCGCGCCGGCCTGCCGCGCGGTCTCGGCGATGTGCGCATCGTAGATCCTGCCGCCGGCCGTTCCCTCGCCCGCGGCAGAGGCCAGGAATTCCTCCCGCCGCTCCGCCGGCAGGTCGTGGACCGAGAAGCGGGGGAAGATCTCCTCTCGCAGGAGCCGCAGGGAGATCTCCGGCTCGAGACGGTATTCTTCCGGCAGGCGGGTCGTCACCGAGTAGAACTCGAGGCAGCAATGCCAGGCGGTTAGCGGACGCTCGATGCGACCGTCCGCGACCGCGTCCATCAGCAGCAGGGCGTGCTGCGAGCTGCTGCCAAAGTCGATGCTTCCGGCGATGAGGACGCTGGTATCGAAGAAGGCGCCCGTCAGCCCGGCCACCGGTCCCGCTCCTCTTCGATCAACCGAGCTACGTCGACCTCGGTGCGCTCCCCCTCCGCGGCGCGGGGACGGACGACCAGGCGCTCGCCGCGCCGGACGAGCTCGGGGCCGGTCACCGACCGGACGAGGCGGATGGCAAAGCCCTCGATCGTCATCTCGAGCTCCGTCCCGGCGGCGAGACCGAGCCGCTTGCGTACCTCTACAGGGATGACCACCCGCCCTGCCTTGTCAATGGTTGTGGTCATGGACAAAGCATACCATGCTCTTGCCATTCCCCTTCCATCTCTCTTCCGAAGCGTGGCGGAGGAGTGGCGGAGGAGATGCTTCGTCCGACCTGACGAGCCTCGGTCGGAGAAAGGCGAAAAGGGCTTTCCTTGAATCCTCCCCCCACCTTGGCTAGACTCCCAGGAGTTTCCTGACCGGAGAGAGCCGTGCAGCCCAGGAAAGTCCTCGTCGTCGACGACTCGAAGCTGATGCACAAGATGTATGAGGTGATGCTGCGCCAGTACGCCCTGGTCTATGCTCTGGACGGCCGCCAGGCCCTCGAGCGCCTGCGCGAGCACCCCGACATCGACCTCGTGCTGCTCGACGTCAACATGCCCAACATGAACGGGCTGGAGTTTCTCGCCGAGCTCCGCGCCGACGCCTCGCGGACCGATCTCCCCGTCATCATCATCAGCACCGAGGGGCGAGACGAGGACACCGTCCGCGGCTTGGAGGCGGGAGCCACGGCCTACATCAAGAAGCCGTTCCACAGCGAGGAGATCCTGGCCGTGATCGCAGGCCTTCAGACGAAGGGTAGCGCCGCTTGAGCGAGCGGAGCCTCACGAAGACGCCGAAGGCGAGGCTCGAGGCAGCGGTGGCTGGACAGGAGCTGATCGCGGAGCTGCGGGCGACGCTGGAGCGCGCCGGCGAGCTGATCCGCGTCGTCGAGCAGAACCTGCGGGAGACGGCCGCGCCGGAGGCCGGCGAGGCTTCCGCCGACGATCGCGTGGCCGAGCTGGAGCGCCGCCTCGCCACCGCCGAGTCCGACGTCAAGGAGCTGGCCTCGCGGCTGGTCGACTCCGAGCACCAGGGCGGCCGGCTGATGAACCTCTACGTCGCCACCTACCAGCTCCACGCCACCCTCGATCCCGCCGAGGTGCAGGCCACCATCGCCGAGATCGCCATCAACCTGCTGGGCGCCCAGCAATTCGTGCTGCTGCTGCGCCGCGACGAGGGAGACGGCTGCGAGATCGCCCTCACCGAGGGCCAGTACGGCGGCTCCACGCCTCCGTATGACGGCGAGACCTACGCCGGCGGCGATCCGATGGTGGACGCGACCCTCAAGGACGGGGTGCTGCGCCTGGGGCCCACGGCCGAGTCGCCGGCTCTCGCCGCGGTGCCGCTGCGGGTGCAGAACGAGATCGTCGGCGCCCTGGTGCTGCTCAAGCTGCTGGACCACAAGCCGATCCTGCGCGCCGAGGACCGCGATCTCCTCGACCTGCTCTCCGCCCACGCCGCCTCGGCGCTGTTCGCGGCGCGGCTCTTCGCCACCAAAGACCGCAAGCTGCGCACGCTGGAGAGCCTGGTGAAGCTGGCGCGGGGAGAATAGCGAGCCGCACCCCACTTTCGAGACCGGCCCGCGGCGCTCTCAAGCCAGGACACGAGATCCATGTCTATCTCCGGCAGCCTCAAAGACGTCTCGGTGGCCGACGTGATGCAGTTCATTCACCTCGGCCGCCGGACCGGCACGCTGCTGCTGACCCGCGGGCGCGAGAAGGCGATGATCGGCTTCCACGGCGGCCGTCTCGTCTCCGCGCAGGCGCCGCTCACCCCCAAGCTGGGCGACCTGCTGGTCTCCTCCGGCATGATCGACCGCCGGATCCTGGAGGGCGCCATCCGCGCCCAGAACGAGGAGCTGGAGCGGCGGTCGCTGGGACAGATCCTCATCTCCTCCGGCTCGATCGACGCCGAGGGGCTGCGCCAGGTCATCGCCCGGCAGATCGAGCAGGCGGTCTCCGAGGTCATGGTCTGGGAGACCGGCAACTTCGAGTTCGCCATCGACGATCTGCGGCCGATCGACGACATCGCGCTCTATCCGAGCGACGTCCTGCCGGACGCCGACATCAACACGCAGATGGTGCTGCTCGAAGCGGCGCGGATCTTCGACGAGCGCAACCGCGACGGCACCAATCCCATGGGCGAGGTGCGGCACGGCTATGCGGCCGGGGATTCGACCCATCCGGCGATCCTCGAGGGCGGCGGCGCTCTGGCGATCGCCGAGCCGGGCGAGCTGGAGCTGCGTGAGGGCAGGCCCAAGCACGCCGCCGAGCTGCTGCGCCTGCACGTCGTCTCCGCGGACCTGTCCTTCGGCGAGAGGCTGGCCGAGGCGCTGGCGCACGAGGTGGCCGGAGTGGAGATGAAGCCTCTCCAGCGGGCCGGCGTCGTCGCGGCCGGCGAGCCGCCGCCCATCGTCCTCGTCGATCTCCGGCAGGAGAGCGTCGGGCTGGAGGAAGCCGCGGCGCGGCGCCGCGCCCAGCACCGGGCTTCCTTCATCGCGCTGGTCGATCCCGGCACCTCCTTCACCCGGGTCTACGAGGCGGGCATGCTGGCGGCGCTGCCTGCCGAGGTCGAGGCCGTGGTGGCCTGCGTCGAGAACGTCATCGAGAGCCGGCGCGACCTGGTGCGCGGCGCCTCGCGCGCCGAAGCGCAGTCCGGCGTGGAGCGGCTGCGGCGGGTCTTCGGGGACCTGCGCTCGGGCCTGATCTCCGCCACCGTGGCGCTCAACCTCATGCACATCATCTCGGAGTCGGTCGAGCGCGCCGTGCTCTTCCTGGTCAAGCGCGATCATCTGGTGGCGCTGGGCGCTTTCGGCGCCGACCGCGCCGGCAAGCCGCTCGCCGAGCTGACGCGCGGCGTCAAGGTCGCGCTCAGCCTCGACAGCGCTCTCGCGCGCAGTCTCGACACCGGCGAGGTGCAGAACGTCTCCTTCGAAGAAGCGGAGCTGCCCGAGCCCTTCCGTTCCCTGGTCGGCCGGCCCCGCAACGGCCAGGTGGTGATCTTCCCCGTCCTCGGCGCCCAGCGGGTGATCTCGGTGATCTATACGGACAACGGCGATAGGGAGCAGCCGATCGAGGACATCGACATCCTGGAGCTCGCCACCGCGCAGGTGGGCATGGCCTTCGAGAACGAGCTGCTGCGCCGGCAGATCTCGCAGACGAAGTGAGCCGCCTTCTCTGGCCCATCTCCCTGACCGGTGCGATCGGGCGAGCCTACTGTGAGAACGGCCGCGCCGTGTACCCCGCCGGCAGCTCGTAGGCGTCGGCGGGAGCGTCCCGGGTCTCCACCGCGACCAGCTCCTCGCGGGTGCGGAAGCGGCTGTCTCCCATCTTGACGTCCGCCTCCTGCAGGACGGGGAAACCGTCGATCTGCTCCATCTTGCGAGCCCATTCCGCGCCGCCGGGCTGCAGGGCGGCGAGGCTCGCGGCCAGGCGGCCGTACGCCTCGTAGGAGGCGATGTCGCGGCTGGCCCAGATGGTGGTGTCGAGGTGCAGGCCGGGATTCGAGAGGTCCACCTTGTACTTGCGGGCGGTCCAGTTGCCGATCTTCTTCGTCTCTTTGGTGGCGGTCACCTGCACCTTGAGCTCCGCCCCCGGCGAGGCGAGCTGCTGCAGGTCGGCCACCGCCAGCTCGGTATAGGTCTTCTCCGCGTGGTTGAGGACGTAGAGCTTGCCGCGGTCGAGGCGGAGGATGTAGGAGGTGTCGCCCTCCTCCCGCCGCAACTTGTCGCCGCCGATCCAGACCTTGATCTCGCCGGGCTGTGGCTGATCCATCTTGAGGCCTTCGATGCTGCTGCGGATGGTCAGCAGGCTGTCCGCGGCGGCCGGCGGCGCGAGGAGCAGGAGGAGGAGAAGAAGACGGCGTGTTGCCATAGGGACCTCATCATACCGCTTCGCGGCACCCCGAAAGGACCCAAAGGACTGCAAGGACCAAAGGGACTGGCGCCGTTCAGCGATCTCCGTGTCCCTGCTGTCCTTGTTGTCCTTGTTGTCCCTCCTTGCGCCTCACATAGACCAGCTTCTCGACCTCCGCCACGACCTCGCCCCGTTCGTCCACCACGTCCACGTGGAAGACCGGCTCGACCTTCCCCGCGGCATCGGCGGCGGCGCGGATCTCGTCGATCTTCTCCTGCGGGATGTGGAAGGTGGCGGTGACCGTGCCGCGGCCCGGGCGGCGGAAGCGGATGGTGGCGGACTTGTCCCACACCACGTAGCCGCGTCCCAGCGCCTCGATGAGGATCAGCATGAAGAAGGGATCGCACATCGCGTACAGCGAGCCGCCGAAGTGGGTCTTGACGTAGTTGCGGTTCCACCAGCGCAGCCGCAGCCGCACCTCGAACGTGCGCAGGTCGGGCGCGGCCTTCACCCGTATGCCCGCGCCGAGGTACGGCGGGTAGAGGCTCAGCAGCCTGTAGAGCCAACGGCGCGACGCCATGGCTAGAGACCCTTGACCTCATCGGAGTCCGGCCAGAGGAGGAGCCGATCGAGCATCGGATAGCGGAATTCGATGAAGCTGACGCGGACTCCTTGAATGGAACCGTAGAGCGTACCGCGTGCCATATGACCGGTTTTGAGGGGGACACCCTGTTCTCGCAGATCGCCCGCCAGGTGACTAGGGTCCCCGAAGGAAGCCTGGACAAACCAGTCGAGGTCGACCGAGTGGCGATGACCTAAGTAGAGGGCAACTGCAGTGCCTCCGGCGAGGTAGAAGTCCCTGCTCGCGGTGCTCGGACCGAGGAGACGCAGGGCTTTCTTCTGCCGCTCGGCCAGGATCTCGCCATGAAGGTTCATGGCTGGGTTCGGCGATCCCAAACCTTGCGCTCCTCGCTTTGCAGCCAGCTATCGACCTGCCGGGAGGGGAGGTCGAGCATGAGCTGCCAGAAGCGGATTTGCTGGCGGGAAAGCCCTCGACCCTCGCGCTTCTCGATCCAGGCACGGATAGCGTCATCGCCGGCTTGGGCGCGGAGCCATTTCACCGTGTCCCAGGTCCCTGAGGCGAGAACACGTCCGATGATCAGCTCGCGGTCTCGATCCCATCGGAGACTACGCGGCTCATAATCCCAGAAGAGCGACTTCACTGAGGCGGGAAGCGAGCTCGCGGTTTTCACTCTGGTCCCTGCCGCCTTGCCTCGTCTGGCCATAGAGGGCATCCTGGAACCTATTCTATAAGGTATGGATTCTGGCGCCCCGCAGGAAATCTCCCTTTCTCGGGTTTCAGGTTCAGAATGGAGACACCTGGAGAAACCCCGAAGGAGTCGTCGATGAAATCAGCCGTCCTCACGTTTTCGGCCCTCGCCGCCCTGGTCGTCTGCGGAGCCTGGGCGGCGAACGACAACGCTCAGCCGTCCGTCCACCTGCCGTGGAAGGAGGCGGGCCTCAGCGAGCGCCAGGCGGCCGCTCACCTGCTCAACCGGTTCGCCTTCGGTCCCCGGCCGGGCGAGGTGGACGCCGTCGTCAAGATGGGGCTCGACCGCTGGTTCGAGCGCCAGCTCGCGGCGAACCTCCCGGACGGCCGGGTGGACGAGGATCTCCGCGCCCTGCCCGCCCTGCGCCTCTCCACGCGCGAGATCGCCGAGCGGTACCCGCCGCCGGGCATGGTGCTGTACGAGGCGCGCGAGGCCGGCGTCCTCCCGGCGGACGTCGGCCGCAAGGACTTGAAAGACCAGGATCGCGCCGCGCTCAAGGACAAGGTCATGGCGTACGCCCGCGAGCAGGGATACCGCTCGCAGAAGGAGCTGCTGGGCCAGCTCATGACCCAGAAGCTCCTGCGCGCCGTCGAATCCGAGAACCAGCTCGCCGAGGTGATGACGGATTTCTGGTTCAACCACTTCAACGTCTCGCTCACCGACAAGAAGGCCCGGACTTTCCTCCTCCCCTACGAGCGCGACGCCATCCGGCCTCACGCCCTCGGCCGCTTCCGGGACCTGCTGGAGGCCACGGCGAAGAGCCCGGCCATGCTGCTCTATCTCGACAACGCGCAGTCCTCCGCCGCGGACGGGTCGCCGACCACGATGGCGAAGGAGATCGGCCGCTCGCCGCGCCAGCGCGCTTTCATGGAAGGTCGGGGCCGCGGCGGCTTCGGCGGCCGCCGGTTCGGGTCTTTCGCGGACCGCGATCCGCAGATGGAGCAGCCCGAGCGCCGCATGCGCCCGCGGGGCGTCAACGAGAACTACGCCCGCGAGCTGATGGAGCTGCACACCCTCGGCGTGGACGGCGGCTATACCCAGCAGGACGTGGTCGAGGTGGCGCGCGCCTTCACCGGCTGGAGCCTCCTGCCTCCCGGCCGCCGGCGCGAGATGGCGGAGCGGCGCCTCGCCCGCGTCGAGCGGGCCGGCGGCCTCGGCTTCCACACCGAGGGCGACTTCCTCTTCCGCGCCGACGAGCACGACGCGGGAGCGAAGACCATCCTGGGCGTCCGTTTCCCGGCCGGCCGTGGCATCGAGGACGGCGAGGCCGTGCTTGACCTGCTGGCCTCACAGAAGGCGACCGCCCGGCACCTCGCCTCAAAGCTCGCCGTCCGCTTCGTCTCCGACCAGCCGCCGCAAGCCCTGGTGGACCGCCTGGCGGGGGTCTACCTTGAGACCGGCGGCGACGTCCGGCGGCTCCTGGTGACTCTCGCCGAGTCGCCCGAATTCTGGAGCCGCGACTCCGTGGGCGCCAAGGTGAAGTCGCCCTTCGAGCTCGCCGCCTCGGCCCTGCGCGCCACCGGCGGCGAGATCGGCGATCCCCGCGAGACCCTGAAGTGGATCGCGCGCATGGGCCAGCCGCTCTACGCCTATCAGGCGCCGACCGGCTATCCCGACCGCGCCCAGGCGTGGGTGAACACCGGCTCGCTGCTCAGCCGCATGAATTTCGGCCTCCAGCTCGCGGCCGACCGGGTGCGCGGCGTGGACCTCGACCTGCCGGCCCTCAATGGCGGGCGCGAGCCCGCGTCGCGCGAGGAAGCCCTGTCGATCTACGCCGGGCTCCTCCTGCCGGGCCGGGACCTCGCCTCCACTCTCAAGCTCCTCCGCCCCATGGTGGCCGACCCGAACCTGCCGAAGAAAGTGGACCAGGCGGCTCCCAAGGACGCCGCCAAGAGCGCCAAGGACGCCGATCCGGAGGAAGCGATGGTCTTCGGTGAGGCCGAGCTGGGACCGACGCGCTCGATCAAGATCAAGGACCAGCTCGGCGATACACCGCCACCGCCGATCGACCGCCGCCCGCCCACGCCGCTCGAACAAGTGGTGGGCGTGATCCTCGGCTCGCCGGAGTTTCAGCGGAGGTGAGTTCCATGTTGACCCGCAGACTCTTCCTCAAGTCCGGAGGGATCGCCCTCGTCACCGTAGGCGTGGGCGGCGGCCCCGGTTTCCTCGCCCGCGCCGCCCTCGCCGCGACGGGCACCGGCTCGACCTCGTCGCGCCGGCGCAAGGTGCTGGTGACGATCTTCCAGCGCGGCGCCATGGACGGCCTCGCCGCCGTGCCGCCCATCGACCCGGCCGAGCTCAAGTCCCTGCGCCCGCGTCTCGCCGCGAGCGGCGCCCGCTCGGCGGGAGACGCCGCGCTGCTCGACCTCGAGACCGGCTTCGGCCTCCATCCCGCGCTCGAGCCGCTGCTGCCGTTGTGGAAGGAGAAGCGCCTGGGCGTCGTCCACGCCGTGGGCTCGCCGGACCCCACGCGCTCGCACTTCGACGCCCAGGACTTCATGGAGACCGGCACGCCCGGCCGCAAGGGTACGCCCGACGGCTGGCTCAACCGCGCCGTGGGCTTGATGGGACACGACGGCTCGCCGTTCCGCGCCGTGGCCTTGACGCCCGCCCTGCCGCGTTCCCTCTACGGCGACGAGCCGGCCCTCGCGGTCACCAACCTTGCCGATTTCAAGGTCCAGCTTCCGGGCGCCGACCGCACGGCGGCGGCGGCGGGCCAGGGCTTCGAGGCCCTCTACGAGCAGACCTCGCAAGGCCTGCTGCGCGACACCGGCGGCGAGACCTTCCGCGCCGTCCACATGCTCTCCGCGGCCGAGATCGAGCGCTATCGTCCGGCTGCCGGCGCCGAATACCCGCAGACGCCGCTCGGCAACGCCTTGCGGCAGATCGCGCTGCTCATCAAGTCCGACGTGGGCCTGGAGATCGCCTTCGCCGAGTCCGGCGGCTGGGATACCCACGTCCAGCAGGCGTTGGCCTTCACGCGCCAGGCCCGCGACCTGGCGCAGGCCATCCGCGCCTTCTGGACCGACCTCGGTCCGTATCAGGATCAGGTCCTGCTCACCACGATGACGGAGTTCGGCCGCACCGTGCGCGAGAACGGCTCCGGCGGCACCGACCACGGCCACGGCTCGTGCCTGTTCGTCTTGGGCAACCAGGTGGACGGCGGCAAGGTCCACGGCATCTTCCCGGCGGGCCTCGAGCCCGGCGCTCTCTACGAAGGCCGCGACCTGCCGGTGACCACGGACTTCCGCGCCGTCTTCTGCGAGCTGGCCGGCAAGCACCTCGGCGTCAAGGACGACGCCAGGCTCTTCCCGGGCTGGACGGGGAAGCGGCTGCCGCTGGTGAAGGCGTAACGCCGAACGACAAGGGACGAAAAGGACGAAAGGGACAGCAAGGACAAGAAGGCCCACGGTACCTGTCCTTGCTATCCTTGGTGTCCTTTAGGTCCTTTCAACGGCATCGGCGTTAGGATCATCCGGTGTCGAGACGCCACGGTGTCCGAGCGCTCCTCGTCGCGGCGCTCCTTGCGGGCGCTGCTCCTGCGCTCGCCAGCAACTACCAGGGCCGTCCGCTGAGCGAGGCTCTCCTTTCCCTGCAGCGCCAGGGCCTCGCCATCGTCTTCACCAGCCGGCTCGTGCGGCCGGAGATGACGGTCGTCGCCGAGCCCGCCTCCCGCGAGCCGCGGCGGATCCTGGACGAGATCCTGGCGCCGCACGGGCTGGCGGTCGAGGAAGGTCCCGGCGGCGTCCTGGTGGTCGTGGCGAAGAAGGCGGGCGGCAGTACTAAGACAGAGGTCGAGGAGGAGGCGGCGCCGGCCTTGCCGGTCTTCCACGACGAGATCGTCGTCCAGCCCAGCCGCGTGTCTCTCCTCAACGAGCAACCGGAATCCTCCCTCTCCCTCAGCCGCGAGGACATCGAGACCCTGCCGCACCTGGGTGGAGACGTCTTCCGCACTACCTCCCTGCTGCCCGGCGTCGCGGCCAACGACGTCACCGCCCGCTTCAGCGTCCACGGCGGGCGCCGCGACGAGGTGGCGATCCTCCTCGACGGCCAGGAGCTCTACGACGCCTTCCACCTCAAGGATTACGACAGCGCGCTCTCCTTCGTGCCGGCGCGCGCCCTGGCCAGCGCCACGCTGACGACCGGCGCCTATCCGGCGAGCCGCGGCGACCGCATGAGCGGCGTGCTCGACCTGCGCACCGCGGACCCGCCGGCCGGCCGCCGGTACGTCTTCGGCCTCAGCGTCTTCGATGCCCTGGCGTCGAGCGCGGGAAGGTTCGCCGAGGACCGCGGCGCCTGGCTGCTCACCGCCCGGCGCGGTTCCCTGGCGCTCGCGCGCGACGCGATCGGCAACGAGGACCCGCAGTTCTGGGACGTGCTCGGCAAGCTGGAGCTGGCGACGGACCTCGGCCTGCTGGGGGCCCGGATCCTCACGGCCGAGGACGATCTCGGGATCAACCAGGCGGACGCCGAAAGCTTCGACCGCTTCGACAACCGTTACCGCAGCACCTACGTATGGCTCACGCACCAGGCGGCGCCGGGCAAGCGGCTCCTCGTCGAGACCCTGGGCTCCTGGGCCGGGATCCGCAGGCGGCGCGGCGGCGTGGGCGGCGACGAAGAGGGCTCTTTCGAGCTGCGGGACCGGCGCCATCTCCAGGTCCTGGCGCTCGCGCAGACCTGGAGCCTGCAGCTCGCGTCCCGGCATGCGCTGACGGCAGGGATCGAGGCGCGCCGGTACGACGCCTTCTTCGATTACGCCAACGACATCGAGCCCGCGTTCGTCATCCTCGCTCCCTTCGCCCCGCCAAGGCTGCTGGCGCACCAGTTCAACGAATCGCTGCGCAGCGAGCATCTCGGGCTTTGGGCCAGCGATCTCGTTTCCTGGCGCGATCGGTTGACGGCCGAGCTGGGCCTGCGCTACGACCGGCACACGGCGACCCGGGACAAGCTCCTGAGCCCGCGGGTCAATCTCGCATGGCGCCAGGGAGAGCGGAGCGTGGTGCGCGCGGCCTGGGGGAGGTTCTTCCAGAGCCAGCGCCCCTATGAGCTGCAGGTGGAGGACGGCGAGAGCGCCTTGCGGCCGGCGGAGCGCTCGGAGCACTGGGTCCTCGGCTACGAGACTCTCGTGCAGCCCCGGCGGCTCGGTCTGGACGCCGTCCGCGTCGAGCTGTTCCGCCGGCGGATCGAGGAGCCGCTGCCGCGCTTCGAGAGCCTGCTCGAGCCGCTGAACTTCTTCCCCGAGATCGAGCCCGACCGCGTCCGCATCACGCCGAAGCACAGCACGGCGCAAGGCCTCGAGATCCTGCTGCGCGGCAGCCGGGGAGAACGCCTCGGCTGGTGGCTCGCCTACTCCTACGCCCGGGCCGAGGATCGGCTCGCGGGCCGCAAGGTGCCGCGTCCTCTCGACCAGCCGCACACGCTGGCCCTCGACCTCGACTACCGGCCCGCCGGACCCTGGAGCCTCAACCTCGCCTGGCGCTACCACACCGGCTGGCCGACGACGCCGGTGGAGTTGCTCCCGGTTGACGATCCCGGCGGCCCGGAGGAGCCCGAAGATCCAGCGGAGCCCCAGGCCGTGGCCGTCTTCGGACCGCCGTACAGCCAGCGGTTCCCGCCGTATCATCGCCTGGATCTGCGGGCCAGCCGCCTTTGGAGCCTGCGCTCCGGCAGGCTGACGTTCTTCGTCGACGTCCAGAACCTCTACAACCGGCGCAACCTCTCGGGATTCGACGTGCATCCCGGAGACGACGGAGAGGTGGTCCTCGACGCGGAGCGCTGGCCGGGGATCTTCCCTTCGGCTGGGATCACTTGGGAGTTCTGACGACCAGCGTTCCACCCTCGAGCTTGCCTTCGAGTCCGGCACCGGGTAGGACGGTGAACGGCGCGCGGTCGGCCCGCAGCTCGCCGATGCTGCCGTGCAGCACGATTCCGTCCGCCGCATTGGCGAGCCCTGCGTCCGCAAAGCGAATCGTCCATCCAGTCTCGCGCGAGACCCAGTCGAGGAATTCCCGCAAGGTACGGCCTTCGATGTCGAAGCCGGGGGATGCCTCCAGGACCCATTCCCACGCCGGACCGTGGGCGGTCACCGCGTGGCGTTCTGGTCTGCCGTCGCGGCGGAGCACCAGCTCCTGCCCTGCCGGCGTGAGGTAGGCGCGGCCGCGGTGCTCCGTCCGCACCGAGCCGTTGCGGACCTGGACGGAGAGGACTGCCTGCTCGTGATCCGCGACCCGGAC
>DATBGJ010000048.1:0-4212 GCA_036558045.1 Thermoanaerobaculia bacterium | reverse complement strand
AAAGTCCTTGCCAGGCGTCCACATTGCGAACGCGACCGGGCGTGTGTTTGGGACTATAACGACGCGGATTGTAATAACTCTCGTCAGGGAGGCCATGACGGGCTAAATCTACGTCCATGGCCGTCATCTCCCAACGAATTGGCTCATTTTGGCAGTGCTGAACAGAGAATGGCGCGTGGATTTGCTTCCGAGAGGCTGCCGGATGGCGGTCAGGCGAGGCAGATGCACGATATTGACAATCTTACGGGCTTGATTCTCAGTCTTTTGGGGAGTAGTCCCAAAGATGCAGCCGGTCATCCTGAGGATGACCCTTGAATTGCAGCGCAACGTCCTCGGATATGCAGCCTTGCTCAGGAGCGGGGAGCGTAGCGGTCCGGTCCAATCCGGCGGGTCTCGATGACGTTCGGATCGTACGGCTGACCGAGCTTGAAGATGCGCGCCGCGAACCAGGCGAGGGTCAGGGTAGGGATGGGACCGGTGATCGGGATCAGCGCCTCGACCGCGCCGACGTTGCGCAGGGCTTTGAGGCCGTAGCGGTTGAGGATGAGCCAGATGATGGGCGCCGAGAAGGTGTCGAGCGCCAGGTCCAGCAGGTCCAGTCCGACCATCAGGGACAGCGGCACGGCGCGCACGGTGGTGAAGAAATCGGCGTCGGGCGGCACGCGGATGCGCCGCAGCGCCCGCACCGCCAGAGTCAGAACCAGCCCGGCCAACACCAGGGCCGTGACCGCGATGACGATCAGGACCTTCAACAGGCTTCCCCAGTCCACCGTAAACCTCCTTGAGGGCCTCTCCGGCGCCGCTCCGGGGGCACCTGCAAGAACCGGCCCCGATCCTGCAAGGACCCGCCGAGGAGTACATCATGATGCGAATCCATGCCAAATCTCCCTCCCGCCTCGCCACGCTGGCCAATCTGGCGCTCGCCGGTATTCTGTTCATAGGCTCGACCGCGGCGCCGCCTCAGACTCCTCCGGAAACTCAGTCGTGGAAGAAGCTCTCGGACCGCGAGACGCGTTACCTGGAGATGGAGCTGGCCCAGATCCGCCGCATGAAGGGACACTTCGACTGGATCGGACGCCAGCCGCTGGCGGCCGGCGCGCTGGCCGCCGCAGCGCTGGCCTCCCAGGGACGTCCGGACGCGGCTGGGCTGCGCGCCGAGGCGGCCCGCTGGGTGGACGGCGTGCTGGATTCCTGCGCGAAGTGGCACACCAACGAATGCGCGCGCTCGCAGCTCCCTCTGCAGCGATTGGTATTGCAATATCCCGAGGCGTTGCCGCCGGCGCTGCTGGCCCGCCTGCGCCAGGCGGTGTCCGACGCCGCGCCGCCTCCCAGCGAGGCACAGATCCGCGATCCCTGGTCGTTCCCGGACACCGAGAACCAGCGCATGATCAGCATGGCGCGCAGCCTGGTGGCGCAGGCCGTGGCGGGCACACCCGACTCGCCGGCCTCCCGGGCCTGGGGAGACTTCGCCGCGGCGTTCCTCGCGGCGCACGACCGCGACGGCTGGTACGAGGCGGAGAGCCCGGGCTACCTGGCGCTCTCGATCACCGGCCTGTTGCAGCTCGCCGATCACGCGCCGCAGCCGGCGGTGCGGGAGCTGGCGCGCCGGCAGCTCGACGTGCTCTTCGCCGCCTGGGCGCAGGAGCAGGTGGGCGGCTATCCCGCCGGAGCGAAGAGCCGCACCTCGAGCTCCTGGGCGCTCAGCCGCCGCAGCAGTCCGTGGCAGGCTTGGGCCTGGCTGATCGCCGGCTTCGGCGACGCCGAGAAGATCAACTTCATGGACCGGCCGGAGCTGCCGGTCAGCCGCTATCAGATCCCTGAAGGCGTGGCGCGCCTGCTCGCCGAGCGGCGCGAACAGCCGCCCTACGAGATCCGCGAGCGGCGGCGGATCGCGCCGGCCCGGCGACGCGACGTCAACGCCGCGCTCTACTCGTACGCCACGCCGGACTACATCCTCGGCGTCTCGCAGTCGGTGGCAGACCTCGCCCTGCGCGTCTCCGGCGGCCAGGAGATCGTGGCGAGCCTCTACTGCGAGAGCCCCGAGTTCGCGCCGCTCTATCTATGGAGCCGCACCAGGGAGCCGTCCGCCAAGTCTGAGCAGGTGGGCAATATGCAGGACCAGGCAGTAGCGAGCCGCAACCTCGTGCTCGCCCGCCTCGACACTCCGGGCGCGGGCCTCGGACACGCCTTCCTCTCGCCGCCCTGGTCGCAGCTCGAGGTGATGGGGGACGTGCTCGCGGCGAGCTGCGGCGACGCTTACGTGGCGCTGGTGACCGAGGGAGGCTGGGACGTGGCGCCGGCCGTCGAGCGTTTCCCCGACTACTATGGCAACGGGAAGCAGCGGCGCCGCGACCTTGCCGGCTCCTGGGTGGCGGTGCCACGCCGGCAGCCGGCCAGCGTGGCGCTGCAGGCCGGGCGGCGGGCGGCGGACGGCGACTTCGCGGTCTGGAAGAAGAAGGCGGCGAAGGCGCGGCTCGAAGTGGTGGAAGGGGAGATCCGCTTCACCGCGAGCGACGGCAAGCGCTCGACGTTCGTGCCCGGCCGCCGGGCCGCCGTGGCGGGCGAGATGATCGCGGCCGCGGAGTATCCGCTCCACGCCTCGCCGTTCCTCAACAGCCCGTCGCCGGGCCGCTGGTCGTTCGGGTTCGGAAAATCGTCGTTCCGCTTCGAGCCGGCGGAGGCGGTGCGACCTCGGCCCGGCGTTTCCGCACCGGGCGAGAAGGCGGGGCGCCCATGAGAGGGCGCCCCTACGAAATGCCCTTCTAGAACCGGATCCGTGCGCCGAGCTGGATGAGCTGGTGCTCGCCCTGCAGCGGGTCGCCGGCGTAGGTGGTGGGCTCGATGCCGACCGGATTGCCGTTGTTGAAGACGACGACGTAGCCGGCCGGGTTCTTCTCGTTGAAGACGTTGAACATCTCGGCGATCAGCTCGAAGCTGAGGCCGCTGCCGAAGGTGAACTCCTTGGCCAGCCGCAGGTCGAACTGCGAGAACGAGTGGCCGCGCTTGGAGTTGACGTGGTCGCCCGGCAGCAGGTCGAAGATGTTGCCGTCGTGGTTCGGGTCGTTGGTGGTGAACACCGTGTACGGCGTGGCCGAACGGTAGCGGAACATGCCGGAGAGATTGATCCCCCACGGACCCTGGTAGACGCCGCTCAGGGTGACGCGATGATGCGCGTCGGTGTTGAGCGGACCGGTGCAGGCGCTGCACAGCGGATCAAGCGTGTTGGCGGAGACGTCGCGCGCCACGCGCCAGCTCGGCTCGTATCCGGCGTCGGTGAGGCGGAATTCGTCGGCGCCCGCGAGGACGTTGCCCTCGGCCTCGGAGTAGGTATAGAAGCCCTGCAACTCCAGCTTCTGGGAGGCGCGCGCGCGGAAGCTCACGTTGAAGCCGTCATAGGAGGCTTCGCCGTTGCCGTACCACAGCCGGAAGTTGCCGAAGGGGAACCGCCGCGCGCCCGTCGCCGGATCGACCGGGTTGGCCCGGAAGCGGAACGGGATGTCGCGGTAGTCGATGGTGACCGCCTCGAAGTTGAGCCCGAGCCAGTTATTGACCTGCCACGAGTAGCCGAGAGAAGCCTGCCTGGAATAGGGGGTGGCCAGCGTCGGCGAGGCGATCTCGTTCGGCGGTGCAATGGCCGGCAGCGGGTCGCTCGCCACGCAGTTGGTGGTCACCCCATTGCGGCAGAGGGGATCCCCGGGCCGGAAGAAGGAGCCGTTCGGATTGCGGATACCGTTGGTGTCGTTGCGGATGAAGGACACGCCGTAGTTGGACTGCACCGCCGAGGCCGGGAAGAGGATGGTGGCGTTGGTATACGGGAAGTCGTAGTAGATGCCGTAGCCGCCGCGCAGCAGCCGCCGGCCGTCTCCCTTGGTATCCCAGGTGAAGCCGATGCGCGGGCCCCAGTTGTTGTCGTCGTTCGAGAGCACGCCGCCCTTGCCGCCCTGGAAGTCGCGCAGATAGGACTCGTTGTAGCGGGTCTGCGTCGACAGCGTCTGCCAGATCGGATTGTTGCGCTGGTCGAGGTCGAAGCCGTCCCAGTAGTCGTAGCGCAGGCCGAGGTTGACCGTCAGTCGGTCGCTGACCAGCAGGTCGTCCTGGACGTAGGCGCTGTACTGGTCGACCGGCGTGTCGTCGCCGAAGAAGCCGCTGAAGAACTGGATGTTGGTGACGTTGCCGGCGTCGTTGAGCTGGAACTGGCCGTTGAGGCCGGTC
>DATBGJ010000047.1:0-3103 GCA_036558045.1 Thermoanaerobaculia bacterium | reverse complement strand
AGTACGAGGACAAGCGGACGTACCCCGGCAGCGAGCGCATCCCGCTGGGCGCGGACGTCGTGCTCAACATGAACCGCTGCATCCAGTGCACGCGCTGCGTCCGCTTCACGGAGGAGATCGCGGGCACCGGCGAGATCGGCTTCTTCAACCGCGGCGCGCGCGTGGAGATCGGCACCTTCCCCGGCAAGGAGCTCTCCAACCCCATCGCGAGCTGCGTGGTGGACATCTGCCCGGTGGGCGCCCTGACCTCGACCCGCTTCCGCTTCGCCGAGCGCGTCTGGTATCTCGACAAGAAGCCCTCGCTGTGCACCGGCTGCGACGTAGGCTGCAACATCACCATGGAGCAGCGGCGGGGCGACATCAAGCGCTACAAGCCGCGGTTCAACGTCGAGGTGAATGATTACTGGATGTGCGATTACGGGCGGGGAACCTTCGAGCGGTACAAGAAGCTGCCGCGGGTGACGGCGCCTCGGGTGAAGGCGGAGGGTGGGAATGGGCAGGGGGCGGTGGCAGTGGTGGGGTGGAAGGAGGCGCTGGACAGGCTGCACCGCGAGTTGGTGCTGGTGAAGGGACAGCAGGGACAGCAAGGACAACAGGGACAGGAAAAGATTGCTTTCTTGGGTTCAGGTTTTTTGACGTGTGAGGAGGCGTACCTGTTTGCGAAGCTGGCCGAGGCTGTAGGTGCGGCGAGCCGCTCGGTGCCGGTGGACCTTGGGCCGGAACGCACGATTCCTAATTTGAAGGGCGGGATCACCGGAAGAGAGGCGGCTCCGAATCGGCGGGGCGCGGAGCTGGCGGGCCTTGCCGGGCAGAGCGACGACCTGCTGCACGGCGATGGCGCTTCCCGCTGCTCGGCCCTGATCGTCTGCGACAGCGATTTCGGCGAGGCCGCGCATTCCGCGGAGACGGTCGAGCGGCTGCGGCGGGCGAAACTGCTGGTGGTCTTTGGGTGGGCTGACACCCCTCTCGCCAGGGCGGCGGACATCTTCCTTCCCGTGGCGCATCACGGCGAGAAGGACGGCACCTTCGTGAACGTCGAGTGGCGCCTGCAGAAGTTCCAGCGCGCCTTCCCGCCGCCGGGGCAGGTGCGGCCGGCGGTCGAGGTGCTGGGGGATCTCCTCTCCCGCTTCGAGGCGGGCTGGGCGAACGTCTCGGCCGGGGCGGTGTTCGATCGCCTCGCCGCCGAGCTGCCGGCCTTCGCGGGGCTCTCCTGGGACGAGCTGCCGGCGACGGGCGCGGCTCTCCACGTGCCGGAGGCCCATCCCCGCATTTCGGACGCCGCCGCAGAGAGCGCGATGGAGGCCTCGCAGTGACCTCCGATATCGCCATTACGCTCGCCAAGTACGGCGTGATGTTTCTCGTCTTCCTGAACGTCGCGCCGATCATGAACTGGGTCGAGCGGCGGGCCTGCGCCTACATCCAGGACCGGCCGGGCCCGAACCGCGTGGGGCCTTTCGGCCTCTTCCAGCCGTTGGCGGACGTGGCGAAGTTCATGTTCAAGGAGGACGTCACGCCCGCGGCGGCCGACAAGGTGCTGTACCTGATGGCGCCGGCCCTCGCCCTGCTGCCGGCGTTCACCACCTTCGTGGTGATCCCCTTCGGACCGGACATCACCGTGGCCGGCGAGGCGGTGCGCCTGGTGGTGGCGAACGTCGATACCGGCGTGCTGCTCTTCCTCGCCCTCTCCAGCCTCAGCGTCTATTCGCTGGTGATGGCCGGCTACGCTTCGAACAACAAGTTCTCGCTGCTCGGCTCGGTGCGCGCCTCGGCGCAGCTCATCAGCTACGAGCTGGCGCTCACCCTCTCGGTGCTGGCGGCGCTGATCCCCGCGAGCTCGTTCCACCTCGCCGACGTCGTCGCCTGGCAGCGCGCGCACGTGTGGGGCGTCATCCCGCAGATCCTCGGCTTCCTCGTCTTCCTGGTGGCCGCGTTCGCGGAGACGAACCGGCTGCCGTTCGACCTGCCGGAGGCGGAATCGGAGCTGGTGGCCGGCTTCCACACCGAGTACGGCTCGATGCGCTTCGCCCTCTTCTTCATGGCCGAGTACACCAACATGGCGGCGCTCTCGGCCCTCGGCGTGACCCTCTACTTCGGCGGCTGGAGCCTGCCGGGCATCGAGTACCCGCACAGCCTGCTCGGCGGCGTCCTCGGGCTGCTCACCCTGGTCGCCAAGATCGCGGTCTGCATGGCGGTCTTCGTCTGGGTGCGCTGGACTTTCCCGCGCTTCCGCTACGACCAGCTCATGCGGCTGGGCTGGAAGTTGCTGCTGCCGGTCGCCATCCTCAACCTGATCGTGGTGGCGGCGATGACGCTGGCGGGCTGGCTGTGATGGAAGGAAGATCATGGAAACGCTGATCTTTTTTCTCTTCGCGGCGCTGGCGCTGGGATCGGCGATCGTTGTGGTGGTGCACCGCAGCCCGATCTGGGCCACGCTGAGCCTGGTGCTGACGCTGTTCTCGGTGGCGGTGCTCTTCGTGCTGCTCGGCGCGCCGTTCGTGGGCGCCTTGCAGGTGCTCGTCTACGCCGGCGCCATCGTGGTGCTGTTCCTCTTCGTCATCATGCTGCTGAACATCCAGCGCGAGGAATCGGCGCACGCGGGGCGCGGCGCGCAGCTCTGGGTGGCGCTGGTGGGCGCCCTCGTGTTCATCGGCATGCTCTTCCTGGGTTTCTGGCGCGGCGGATTTCCGGCGGTCGGACCGTTGACGCCGGAGTCGGTGTCGCTCAAGGCGCTGGCCGCGGAGCTGTTCAGCCGCTACCTGCTGCCGTTCGAGATCGTGGGATTGCTGCTGCTGGTGGCGGTGATCGGGGCGACGGTCGCGGCGCGCCGGCCGGGCGAAACCGACGAGGAGGCCTCATCGTGACCGTGCCGATCTCCTGGTACCTCCTAGTGGCGGCGGCCTTGTTCGTCATCGGCACGCTGGGGGCGCTCATGCGGCGCAACGCCATCAGTATCTTCCTCTCGATCGAGCTGATGCTCAACGCGGCGAATCTCACGCTCGTGGCCTACGCGCGGCAGATGGACCAGCGCACCGGCCAGCTCATCGTCTTCTTCGTCATGGCGGTGGCCGCCGCCGAGGCCGCGGTGGGGCTCGCGCTCTTCATC
>DATBGJ010000046.1:0-2970 GCA_036558045.1 Thermoanaerobaculia bacterium | reverse complement strand
TCGTCGACTCCGCGGGCCCGGTCGCCGCCACCGAGGAGCAGATGAGCCGCGTCCTGGAGCGCCTGCTCGGGAAGGGGCGGCAGTGAGCTACGAGCCGGCCCTCGCCGCCGCCCGCCGGGGGCACCTCTACCCGGCGGTGATCCTCGACGGCGGCGACGTCGAGGTTCGCCGCCGGTCGGCTCTCGAGCTCGCCCGCACCCTGCTCTGTGAGGCCGCTCCCGAGGCGCGGCCGTGCGGCGTCTGCCGGCACTGCCGGCGCATCGCCGGGGCTGCCGGTGGCGAGGGCGGCGAGGCGCCCTTTCATCCGGATTTCCAGGTGCTCGAGCGCGACCTCAAGGCCTCGACCTCCGTGGACGCCACGCGGGAGATGCTGAAGACCGCCCAGGTCTCGCCCTTCGAGGCGCGCGGGCAGGTCTTCGTCGTCGCCAGCGCCGAGAGCCTCACGGGAGAGGCCGCCAACGCCCTGCTCAAGAGCCTGGAGGAGCCGCACGCCACGGCGCCGCGCCACTTCTTCCTCCTCGCCCCCTCGCGCCTCGACCTGCTGCCCACCCTGCGCAGCCGCTCGCTCGCCGTCTTTCTCGGCGCCGCCGAGCCGGTCGATCCGGCCGCGGTCGAGCCTCTGGCGCGGGCCTTCACGGCCGCCGTGGCCGCCTGGAGCGCCAGCCGATCCCCCATCTTCCTGCTCTCGGCGGCGGCGGCCCTGGAGAAGGCCGACGGCTGGGAGGATCCGCGCTCCGGCCGCCCCTGGGCGCTCGCCGCGGCGGCTGTCCTGCGCTCGCTGGAGCTGGACGCGGGTCCGCCGGGCGGACGGCGGTCCCTCCTCGCTCTGGCCGAGGCGCTCCTCGAGGCTCCGCCCCTGCGCCTGCGGGGGATCGCCGCCGAGCGGATCCTCGAGGGGTTGGTGGCTCGCCATCTGGCCTGAGCCTCACCTTGGTAGGAGGAAGGGAGCGGAGGGCACGCTGTGCTAAAATACCCCTCCGTTTCTGGAATCCGGCCGCTTCGCCAACTGTTCCAGCCTCTGATCATCGATACGTCCACCGAAAAGGAGTTCCAGTCATGAATCTACTTCGCCGCAAACCCCTGATCCCCGGCGTGCTGGTGCTGTTCCTCGCCCTGGGGGTCTGGCTGCCGGCCTGCTCGGCGCAGGACAAGGCCGCCAAGAAGATGGACCCGAAGACGTCCGGCGGCTCCGACCAGGTGCTGGCCATCGTCAACGGCAAGCCGGTCACCGAGGCCGACGTCCGCGCCAGCTCCGCGGATCAGTTCGCGGCCCTGGATCGCGACTACCAGCAGAAGGTCCACGAGCTGCTGGAGAACGCCCTGGACCAGGCCGTGCAGGACCGCCTGCTCGAAGCCGAGGCCGCGGCCCGCAGCACCACCAAGGAGGCGCTGCTGGCCGAGATCAAGCCCGCGCCGGTGACCGACGCCGAGGTGGACGCTTTCTACGAGCAGAACCAGGCCCAGATCCAGCGCCCCAAGGAGCAGATCGCGCCGCAGATCAAGGCCTACCTGGAGCAGCAGGGCCAGCAGAAGGCGCGCCAGGCGTTCTTCGACAACCTGCAGAGCAAGTACAAGGTCGAGAAGAAGCTCGAGCCCATCCGCGTCGAGGTGGCCACCACCGGTCCCTCGAAGGGTCCGGCGAACGCGCCGGTGACGATCGTCGAGTTCTCCGACTTCCAGTGCCCGTTCTGCTCGCGCCTGACGCCGACGCTCAAGCAGGTCGAGGAGAAGTACGGCGACAAGGTGCGCATCGTCTTCCGCCAGTACCCGTTGCCCTTCCACCAGAACGCCCAGAAGGCCGCCGAGGCCTCGCTGTGCGCCGCCGACCAGGGCAAGTTCTGGGAGATGCACGACGCCATGTTCGCCCATCAGGACGCCCTCGGCGTCGATCAGCTCAAGGCCAAGGCGGCGGAGCTGGGCCTCAACGCCGAGCAGTTCAACTCCTGCCTCGATTCCGGCAAGCAGGCGGCGACGATCCAGGCCGACATGAAGGAAGGCTCCTCGGTCGGCGTCAACGGCACCCCGGCGATGTTCATCAACGGCCGCTTCATCTCCGGCGCCGTGCCGCTGGAGCAGATCACCTCGGTGATCAACGACGAGCTGCAGCGCAAGGGCGTGCAGGCCGCGGCCAACTGAGGCCTTCGCGGCGGTTTGCCCGCGGAGGGGAAAAAGAAAAGCATCAGTTTTCCGTCTTTTCCCCTCTCTCCCCCCGGGAGAGAGGGGCCAGGGGAGTGAGGGCTTCGGAGGGCACGTCGTCTCCTATAGTCTTCCCCTATGCCCGGAGACCTCCCTCCCGACCAGTTCCGGTCCGCGATGCACCGCGTGGCCGACCTGGTGGCCGATTACCTGGAGGGCGTGGGGGACCGGCCGGTGGTGCCCGCCGTCTCGCCGGGCGAGGTGCGGCGGGTGCTGCCGGTGGCGCCGCCGGAGGAGCCGGAGCCGGTGGAGACCATCCTCGACGATTACCTGCGGGTGATCGAGCCCAACCTCACGCACTGGAACCACCCCGGCTTCTTCGCCTACTTCGCCATCACCGGCTCCGGCCCGGGCATCCTCGGCGAGACCCTCGCCGCGGCGCTCAACGTCAACGCCATGCTCTGGCGCACCTCGCCGGCGGCGACGGAGCTGGAGGAGCGCGTCTGCGAGTGGCTGGCGCGGATGATGGACCTGCCGCCGGAGCTGCGGGGGCACATCAACGACACGGCCTCCTCCAGCAGCCTGGTGGCGCTCGCCGCCGCCCGGCATCGGTTGCCGGAGCTCGACGTGCGGGTGAAGGGCCTCTCCGGCCGGCCCGCGGCGCCACCGCTCACCGTCTACGCCAGCGATCAGGCCCACTCCTCGATCGACAAGGCGGCCATCGTCCTCGGCGTCGGCCAGGAGAACGTCCGCCGGGTGGCGAGCGACGAGGAGTTCCGCATGTCCCTCCCCGCGCTCGCCGAGGCGATCACCCGCGACCGCGCGGAGGGGCGG
>DATBGJ010000045.1:0-19151 GCA_036558045.1 Thermoanaerobaculia bacterium | reverse complement strand
TGACCATCCACGTCGAGGTCTACAACCCGGCGATGCGCCTCTATGAGCGGTTGGGGTTCAGGCCGATCGAAGAGCGGGGTCCATATCTGCTGATGGAGTGGCGTCCCCCTCAGTTGAATACGGCCTCATAGCGCATGTCCTGGCCGTCCGGCCCGATGGGGACGAGGAAGATGTCGAGCGTCCCCAGCCGGTCATGCTCCACCTTGTAAATCATCTGCGGCAGGATCGGCGGGTAGGGACCGCGGAAGTAGGCGGAGAACGGCTGCTGGCGTGGTCCCGGGTGCTGCTCGTGGCGGGCTATTTCGTAGAGCACGACCTCCAGCGGCCCGGCGCCGCCGAAGTGGATACGGAAGGGTGTGCCCATCAGCGCCTCGAACGAGGCGGGCGTGAGGTCCTGCAGCATGGTCGAGCCTCCGTGCGGGTCGGCGGCTACTGTAGAGCATCCGCGCGGGAAAATCGACCCGGAGGCTCGCAAAAAGGAAAAGACGGGAATTCCCGCAGGAAAGAATTACTCACCCCGGCGCGGACACCAGCCCGCGGATTCGATCGCTACCGGGTTTGCATCTCGCCTGGACGAGTCTACCAGCGGTCGCCGCCGTTGCCGCCGCCGTAGCCACGCGAGGCGCCGCCACCCGCGGGACGGTTCTCGCGCGGGCGCGCCTCGTTGACGTTGATCTTGCGGCCCATCAGATCCCGGCCGTTCAGGCTGCTGATGGCGGCCTCCGCCTCCGAGCGCTCCGGCATTTCCAGAAAACCAAAGCCCTTTGATTGGCCGGTGACCTTGTCTTTGATGATGGTGCAGGACGAGACCCTCCCATATTCCTCGAAGGTAGACCGCAGTTGATCCTCGGTGATCCGATAGGGCAGGTTCCCTACGTACAGATTCATCGCATTCTCCTTTGGCATGGTTCGCAGCGAACCTACAAGCAAAATTTCTGCCTACTCGGCAGAGCATGCCGGTTTCCCCTTTCCAGAATCCCGGGCAGATTGAACCTGCTATCCCAGCGAGGGATAGAGCTGGCGGTAGCTGTCCGCCAGCACGAGGATGCGCTTGACGTAGTTGCGCGACTCGTCGATGTCGAGCGTCTCCACGAAGTCGTCGAGCTGCGCGTGCGGCCCGGACTCCTTCCACAGGCGCCGGATGCGGTTCGGCCCGCCGTTGTAGCTGGCGAGCGCCAGCTCCACGTTGCCGTCGAAGCGGTCGAGCAGCTCCCGCAGGTAGACGGAGCCGAGGCGGACGCTCACGTCGGGATCGTAGAGGCCGTCCGCCTGGTAGGAGATGCCTTCTTTATGCGCCAGCTCGCGGGCCGTCTGCGGCATGAGCTGCATGAGGCCGCGGGCGCCCACCGGGCTGGTGGCACGCGCATCGAAGGCGCTCTCCTGGCGGATGACGCCGGCGACGAGGTGGGCCGGCACGCCGGCTTCGCGCGCGAAGGCCCGGATCTGGTCGCCGTAATCGAGCGGATAGTAGGCGAAGAGGATCTCCGCCGGCACGTTCGCCTGATAGGGCCCGCCCAGGGACGGGAACGCCTCGCGCAGCAGCACGAGCCCCGTCCGCTGCTCGCCCTGGCGGCAAAGGATGAGACCCTTGAGGGCCAGCACGTCGCGGCGGTCGGCCCGGTCGGCGATGAGCTCGATCTCACGGCTCGCGAGCTCGTCCAGGCCGAGATCCGTCAGCAGCTTGGCGCGCTGCAGCGCCGGCTCTTCGGGCCATCTGGCGGCCGGGGCCTGCGCCAACGCCGTGCCCTCGATCTGCGGGATCTCGCCCAGCCTGCTGAGGGCTTGGCGGCTGTAGAAGTCGCTGGTATCGGAGGAGGCGACCAGGTCGCGGTAGAGCTCGCGCGCCCGTTCCGGCTGGCCGAGCTCCTCGTAGGCCCGCGCTTTCCAGTAGCGGCCGCGCTGGGCGTCGCCGTCGTCGGGGTAGAGCTCTTCGAGCTCAGTCCAGTAGCCCACGGCGCCGGTGCGGTTGCCGCGCTGGTACTCCCGCCAGCCGCGCTCCCAGAGATCGGCGGCGCCGGTCTCGTCGGCGGGATCCATGCGCCGCAACAGGCGCAGGGTGTCCAGGGCCGGCTCGAAGAAGCCGGCGTCGAGGAAATCTGCGTAGAGATGCCGTAGGGTCTCACGGGATACCTGCAGCGGGCCCGGCGAGCGCACCAGCTTGGCGAGATAGACCGCCGCCGCCGATGGGTTGCCCATCTCGGCCGTGGCGAGGACCTGCTGCCACTCCAGGGCGGCCCGCTGCGCGGCATCCGCGGGATTGAGCGCCCGCAGCACACCGAGGGCCTCCCGGCCGGAGCCGCTCTGGGTGAGGGCGCGGGCCTTCGTCAGGTGCCAGTCGAAGCCGCGCTCGGACTCGGGAATCTCCTTGAGCGTGCTGATCGCCGCCTGAGAGTTGTCGCCCTCGAGGAACGACTGCGCGCGGCGCAGGATCTCTTCTGGAGAGAGGATCCGGCTCCAGTCGAGCTCGCCGTCGAGAGCCCGGAACCTGCGCACCACCTGGACGGCCTCGGCCGACAGGGGATCGACGACGAGCACGCGGCGGCCGGCCTCCCGCTGGACGCTCTCGTCGTCGAGCTTGCGGCCGATCTCCCAGGCGAGGCTGTCGAGGTCCGCGGCCGCCTGGCCGTCGATCCCAGCCTTGCGCGCCTGCTCCACCAGGCCGAGGGCGGCGTGGAGGTGATCGGCGTCGGCCGCCAGCTTCGCCGACTCGAAAAAGGCGAGCGGCCGCAGGGGCGACTCCGGGTGGTCGGCGATCAGGCGGTCATAGGTGGAGCGGGCCTGCTGGAGCTCCTCGCGCTCGGCTTCGGAACGCGCCAGCAACAGGAGCCGCCAGTCTTCGAGCGGCCCGCCGGGAGCCGAGGCGGTCGCGAGGATCTGCTCGGCGAGCTCGGCGTCACCCGCCTCATGGGCATAGAGCCCGGAGACGACCCGCGTCTGCGCCGCCTGGTCCGGATGCTGGGCCGCGATGCGGTCGAGGCGCTGGCGCGCTCCTTGCAAATTTCCTTGCCGCAGGGCCTCGGCGGCCTCGGCATAAAGGTTCTGGGAGAGTGCGGGTGGGTGATGCCGCCAGGCCCCTTCGGCCCGCACGACCAGCGAGCCGGCCGGTTCGGGAGAGCTGATCAGGATAGAGACCGTCAAAAGGGAGGAGAGGATCAGCGAAACAACGACGGAAAAGCGGAGTTTGAACGTTTTCATGGGCTCTGACCGCACCTCCGGACCGACCAAGGGTTGCGCTGCACGGTTGTAAGACATCCCTGAAGCCGCCCAAGCTCCAGGGCCTTCTACAGTCGGGTCTGGTTTCCCCAACGCTTTGTAACCCCAAGTATGGGGGGTTCATTCCTGGTATGTCTACCCTTTTTGCATGAATTCTCCTTCTTTGCGTCCAATTCGCGCCGACAGGCGTGCGAGTTTGTAAGATCTGCCCGGGACCGGATGCTAGGATCTACCAATGTCGATCCTGGAGCTGTTGGGTTTACGCCGGGGGGGACCTCGCCAGGCGGCCGGCGACACGGAGACCGTACGCCGGATCGTCGGCGAGCTGGAGTCGCTGCCGCCGGAGAGCGCCCGCTACCTCGCCGCCTTCGCCTTCATCCTCGCCCGCGTCGCCAATGCCGACCTCGAGATCTCCGCCGAGGAGACGCGGCGGATGGAGCAGATCCTCTCCCGCGTCGGCCACCTGCCGGCGGAGCAAGCCCGCCTCGCCGTGGACCTCGCCAAGGCCCAGCACCAGTTGGCGGGCGGCACCGAGAGCTTTCTCGTCACCCGGGAGTTCCGGGAGATCGCCACGCGCGAGCAGTGCCGCGAGCTGCTCGATTGCCTGTTCGCCGTGTCGGCGGCGGACGATTCCATCTCGGGCCTCGAGGAGGGGCAGATCCGTCAGATCGCGAGCGAGCTGGGATTCAGCCCCGGCGAGCTCGCCGCCGTCCGCGCCACCTGGGCGGACAAGCGGGAGATCCTGAAAGGCTTCGGCGGCAAGGGCAAAGCCCCGAATTCATACAACTAAGGAGAGGTCGTCTATGGTGCGTCGTCGGGATCGTGAGAGGAAAGCGGCCTCGGGTTGCTTTTTACGCGTGTTGCTGGCGCTGGCGGGGGTTGTCGTCCTCCTCGCGGCGGTTACCGTTTTTTACACGGGCGCGTCCCCAAAGGTCACAGTCAAGCCGGAGCGGCCGGGGATCGGCCGCCGGACGCCGATCCGCATCCGCATCGAGGATCCGCAGCGGGTCGAGAAGGTGCGGGTCGAGCTGGTGCAGAACATGGACGTCAAGCCGGTGATGGAGAAGACCTTCGAGCCGCAGCCGGCGTGGCGGATGTGGGGCGGACCGCCGCCGGCCGAGCTGACGGCCGAGGTGGGCACCGAGACCGTCACCGGCTTGCGGGCGGGCGAGGCCACGGTGCGCGTCACCGCCGAGCGGGCGGGATCGCTCTTCCGCCACCCGAGCCCGGTGGTGGAAGAGGTCAAGCTGCCGGTCCGCCTGGCGCCGCCGACGATCCAGATCGTCTCTAACTTCCACTACGTCAACCAGGGCGGCTGCGAGGCCGTGGTCTATCGCGTCGGCGAAGGGGCGGTGCGCGACGGCGTCCGCTCCTTCGATGGGTGGTTTCCGGGCTTCCCGATGCCGGGTCCCGACAAGCAGCTCCGCTTCGCGTTCTTCGCCGTGCCCTACGACAAGACGGACGCCTCCGACGTGCGGCTGATCGCCGAGGACGAGGTGGGGAACCGCGCCGAAGCCTCCTTCATCGACAAGTTCACGCCGCGCCCCATGTCGACCGACACCATCGAGGTCACCGACGCGTTCATGAACAAGGCCGTGCCCGAGATCCTCTCGCAGTCCCCCGAGATCTCGGACCGGGGAGACCTGCTCAAGAACTACATCGAGATCAACCGCGAGCTGCGCAAGAAGAACGCCCGGACGTTGAAAGACCTGGGCGCGAAGTCGGAGCGCAAATTCCTCTGGAACCGGCCGTTCCTGCCGATGCCGAACGCCAAGATCACCGCCGCCTTCGCGCAGCGGCGGACCTATCTCTACAACGGCAAGAACATCGATACCGAGGACCATCTGGGCTTCGACATGGCCTCCGTCGAGCGCGACGCCATCCCCGCCTCGAACAGCGGCAAGGTGGTGCTGGCGCGCTTCTTCGGGATCTACGGCAACGCCGTGGTCATCGATCACGGCTACGGACTGCAGAGCCTCTACGGCCACATGTCGTCGATCGCCGTGCGGGAAGGGCAGATGGTGCAGCGCGGCCAGGAGCTCGGCCGCTCCGGCCAGACGGGCCTCGCCGGCGGCGACCATCTCCACTTCACGATGCTCCTCCAGGGTCTGCCGGTGAGCCCGGTCGAATGGTGGGATCCCCACTGGATCCAGGACCGCGTGGCGAGGAAGCTGGGTCCGGCGCTGCCGTATCAGGCGTCGGCGGCGCCCTGAACCGCGCCCGTTACCGCGCCTCCAGGCTGCCGACGTAGCCCTCCCGCTCGAGATGGAGCAGGATCTCCTGCGCCGACTCCTCGGGCGAGAGCGCCGTGGTGTCGATCACCACGTCGGCATCGGCCGGCTCCTCATAAGGGTCGGAGATGCCGGTGAACTCTTTGATCAGGCCCGCGCGCGCCTTGGCGTAGAGGCCCTTGCGGTCGCGGTCCTCGCAGACCTCGATGGGCGTCGCGACGTGGACCAGCACGAAGCCGCCGCCCGGCTCGATCATCGACCGCACCTCCTTGCGCACGCTGTCGTACGGCGCGATGGGAGCGCAGATGGCGATGCCGCCGTTCTTGGTGATCTCCGCGGCGACGAAGCCGATGCGCCGGATGTTGATGTCGCGGTGCTCCTTCGAGAACGTCAGCTCCGAGGAGAGGTGCTTGCGCACGATGTCGCCGTCGAGCAGGGTGACCGGCCGGCCTCCCACCTCCATGAACTTGGTCAGCAGCACCGCGGCGACGGTCGACTTGCCGGCGCCGGAAAGGCCGGTGAGGAACACCGTGAAGCCCTGCCGGTGGCGCGGCGGATGGGTGCGCCGCAGCTCCTCGGCGACCTCGGGGAAGGTGAACCATGCCGGCAGCTCGCGCCCCTCCTGCAGGCGGCGGCGCAGCTCGGTGCCGGAGATGTCGAGCGTGCGGGCGCCGGGCGGGATCTCGTTCTGCGGCAGATAAGTACCCAGCTCCTCGACGTAGGAGACCATCTGGAACGGTACCATCTCGACCTCCAGCTCCTCCTGGTGCTTGCGCAGGAGGTCCTGGGCGTCATAAGGGCCGTAGAAGGGGCGGCCCTGGCGGTCTTTGCCTGGGCCGGCGTGGTCGCGGCCGACGATGAAATGGGTGCAGCCGTAGTTCTTGCGGAGGAGGGCGTGGAGCATGGCCTCGCGCGGTCCCGCCATGCGCATGGCGAGCGGCAGCAGGGCGAGCTTCACCGTGTGCTGCGGGAAGCGGGAGAGCACCGCCTGATAGCACCGCACGCGAGTGTAGTGGTCGAGGTCTCCCGGCTTGGTCATGCCCACCGTGGGATGGATCAGGAGATTGGCGCGCGCCTCCCTGGCGGCGCGCAGGGTGAGCTCGCAGTGGGCGCGGTGCATCGGGTTGCGGGTCTGAAAGGCCACCACGCGGCGCCAGCCCTCGCGGGTGAATTCCGCCCGCAGCTCGGCCGGCGTCGGGCGCAGGTGCCGGAAATCGTAGTGCGCCGGGAGCTGCACGCCCTCCAGCCGGCCGCCGACGGCGACGCCGTTGCTCTTGTGGAGGAGGTGGGCCACGCCGGGGTGGTCCGGGTTGGTGGTGCCGAAGACCGCCTGGGCGGTCTTCTCGCGGTCCGGCTCCCAGATCTCCTCGACGCGCAGGACGGCGAGCATCACCCCTTCGGGATCGCGCAGCGCGAGCCGGCCGCCGAGGCGCAGCTCGTCAGCCGTCTCCGGCGTGACGTCGAGCAGGATGGGGATCGGCCACAGCGTGCCGTCCGCCAGCCGCATGCGCTCGCAGACGGAATCGTGGTCGGCCTGGCGCAGGAAGCCGCGGAGAGGCGAGAAGCCGCCGTTGATCAGCAGCTCGAGATCGCAGTACTGGCGCGGCGTGAGGTCCCAGGAAGGCCAGTCGCGGGAAGCAGCCTTGAGCTCCGCGGCGCGCTCGGGCTCCGCCAGCAGATTGACCAGCTCGCCGCCGTGCGGCGTGATGAGGTGGCCTGCCGCACCCTCGGCCGGACGCTCGCGCTCCGGCGCCGGGACAGGAAAAGCGGAGATGTTCGTCATAGACCTTCCCGGAGCGGCGACGGCGCCGCACACCTGTCAAGGGTGCGGCGCGCGAGGGCAGATGGGACAGGAGGCTACGGACGCGCGGGAGAGGGTTCCGGTGGCTCGATGGTGGGAGGGATCAGCAAGAGGGCCGGAGCCACGGCGGGCACGCGTTGCCACCAGGCGATGACGCAGGCGCGGCAGACTCCGTCGGCGCGGCGGATGCCCGCGGAGTTGACGCGGGTCACGACGCCGTCGCACAGAAAGGCCATGACCTTCTTGCCCTCCTGCTTGGGCGAGGTCTCGCCGACGGTGAGGTTCTCGGCCACGCCGCGCTCCTTCTCCGTCAGCCGGACATTGCAGTCGTGCGTGACCTTCACGATCTGGCTCTCGGAGCGGGCGACGACCTTGCCGGCGGCGTCCACGACGGCGCCATAGATCTCCACCTGCTCGTTGCGCTTCTCCGGCTTCGGCGGCGTCGCCCAGAAGCGGCCGCCCGGCTCCGCCTCCATCTCCACCCAGTAGAAGTCCTCGTGGTCCTTCCAGCGGAAGTAGAGGCGGGGGCTCTGCGTGGGAGCGCCGATGGAAGCGGTGGCCTTCACCACGCCGTTGTCTTCCTCCGGGACGCAATTCGTCTTTTCGACCGCGATCGACTGCGCGTGGGCCGTGGCCGCTGCGGCGAGCAGCAACAGGCCGGCGGCGATGAGGGTGCGCGCTTTCATCTCGAATCCTCCCGACAAGTCAATCTCATTTTACTACAAATAGGCTCTCCAAGTCGTTTTGTCTACTGTCCCAGAATCTTTTTTGCATAAGCATCTACATAGGGCGTCCGCTGCAGGTTGGCCAGGGAGCGCTTGAGGGCCGCGGCGGCGCCGGTGCGGTCTCCCGACTCGTAGAGCGCGACGGCCATGTAGAAGAGACGCTCGGGCTCGCCCTCGCCGGGATCGCCGCCGCGGCGGAAGTAGGTGGCGGCGTCGCTCCAGCGGGAGATCCGGTAGGCGCCCTCGGCGGCCAGGTGCTGCGCCTCCTTCGCCTCGGGATGGACGTCGGCCACCTCGCGGGCGAGCTGATAGGCCTGCCGCAGCTCCCGGGTCGACCGCTGCTCGGCGAGGATGCGGCGGGCCTGCTCCAGCTTGCCGCGCTCGGCATCGGTCAGCGGCTTGGGCGCCGGAGGCTCGGCGGGAGGCGAGGCCGACGCGCTATTCGTCGCGGGTGGTGTGGGAGCGGCGGTTGCGGGCGTTGCGGGGCCGGGAGCGGCAGCCGAGCCGTTGGCGGGAGCCACGGGCTGGCCGGCGGCGCGGCTCGGCGCGGGCTTCTCGGCCTCTTTCCCGGCCGGTTCTTTTTTCACGCTCTCCCGCTTCGCCGGCTCCTTCTTTGGCGGCTCCGCCTTGGCGATCGCCGCCGGTCCCGGCTTGGCCGGAATCGTCGAGCGGAAGGCGGGCGCGCCCGCGAGAGTGGCGGCGGGGAGCCGCGCCGCCAGCCGCTGCTCCAGGCCGGCGCGCAGCTCCGGCGTCAGCTCCGCCTGGCTGTAGGCCTTGAACCGCTCCTCGATCTCGACGAGCCGCTGGAAGGTGTCGCGGAACGCCTCCACGTCGTTGAGGCGGTCCTGGGCCAGGGCGAGCCGCGCCAGGCAGTCGGCGAGCTGGCGCGGCTCGTCCAGCATGCCGAAGCAGGCGAGCCGCAGGTCGTGCGCCGCCGCCTGGTAGTCCTTGCGGTCGTAGGCGTGCTCCCCCTCGCGCAGCAGCGTCTGGTAGAACGGATCGACGGCCGCCCGGGCGGGCCAGGCGGCGAGCAGCAGGAGCAGGAGGAGACGATTCGGTTTCATGCGGCTTCCGGCAGCGGTTGGTCGTCGATGACCGCCCGCGGGTTGTCGGTGGTAAGGCGGCGCGCCGTGGCTTCGCCCCAGCGGCCGGCGATCTTGCGATAGGCCCGGCGCAGGCCCGGCGGGCGGCGATGGACGCCGTGGGAGTCGCTGGCCACGAAGTGGACGAGCCCGGCCTCGAGCAGGGCCACGGCGTCGTTCTGGGGCCGGCGGCCGAAGTCGCCGGTGAGGCTCATCGCCGTCACCTGGGTGAAGGCGCCGCGCGAGACGAGAAGGGCGATCAGCTCGAGGTCCGGCGCCAGCCAGGGGATGAGCTCGGGATGGGCGATCACCGGCCGCCAGCCGGCGACGGCCAGCTCGTGCACGAGGTGGACGCTCTCGGCGGGCGTGCCGCGCGGGCCGAACTCGATGAGCAGATAGCGCGAGCCGGCGAGGGGGAGGAGGCCGCCGCCTGCCGGCAGCTTTTCCACCTCGGAGAGCAGCTCGTTGTCGACGTGGATCTCGCCGCCCAGGAGGACCTGGAAGCCGGGCCCCACCGCCTCCTGGAGCTCGGCGGCGAGGGCGGCCAGCAGCTCGCGGTCGGCGTTCCACCATTCGCCCCGCCGCTGGTGCGGCGTGGCCACCATGGCCTCGCAGCCGTCCTCGGCGGCCATGCGGCACATCGCCACGGCCTCGGCGAGGCTGTGGGCGCCGTCGTCCACCCCCGGCAGGATGTGGCAGTGCAGGTCGACCATCGTCAGGCGGCCGAGCCGGCTTGCGGCTCGCTCTCCTCGGCGCCGTAGGACTCGTAGTAACGGTAGCGCTTGCCGAGGCCCGCCTGCAGGGACTTGTAGCGGTTGAGCACCGCGCCCAGGATTTTGATGCCGGTCTGGCGCAAGCGGTCGCGGCAGAGCCGCGCCTCCTCGCGCGTGACCTTGCCGCTGCGCAACGTCAGCACCACGCCGTCGACGAGCATGCCGACGATCGTGGCATCGGTCACCGCGAGGGCGGGAGGCGTGTCGATGACGACGAAGTCGAACCGCGCGCGCACCGACTTCAGCCAGTCGCGCATGCGGTCCGAGGCCAGCAGCTCCGAGGGGTTCGGCGGAATGGGCCCCGAAGGCGTCACCCAGAGGTTCGGCACCACGGTGGGCAGGAACACGTCGGGCTCCGGCACCGCGGTGAGCTGGTTGACCAGCCCACTGCGGTTGGAGACCTGGAAGACCTGGTGCAGCCGCGGCTTGCGCAGGTCGCAGTCGACGATCAGCACCTGGCGGCCGAGCTGGGCGAGCACCACCGCCAGGTTGGCCGCCGTCGCCGTCTTGCCCTCGCCGGCCACCGCCGAGGTCACCGCTACCACCTTGAGCTCGCGGGCCGAGGAGAGCAGCAGCGCCGTGCGCAGCGAGCGGTAGGACTCGGAGATCAGCGTCCGCGGCCGCTCGTGCGGCACCAGCTCGATCTGGCCCAGAGGCACGGGCTGCCCTTTCTTCCTTTCGATCAGGCTGCCGGGAGCCGTCCGGGTTGGGCGCACCCGCGGCTTGTCCGCCTCCGCCCCGCCGGCGCCATAGCCATAACCGTAGGAGGCGTAGCCGTAGGCCTTGCCGGCCTCGGTGAGATCCTGGATCACCGCCAGCGGCGGCAGCCCCAGCCGGCGCTCGACCTCCTCCGGCGACTTGATGGTGCGGTCGAGGAACTCGATGAGCACGGCGCAGCCCACGCCGAACAGCAGCCCGAGCAGCACGCCGTAGGTGACGTCCTTGCGCAGCGACGGGCGGAAGGGCCCGCCCGGCACCAGGGCCTTGTCGATGACGCGGACGTTGGATTCGCGCGTGTCCTGCAGGCGCACGGCGACCTCCGTCTCCGACTGCTTGCGCAGCAGCTCGTTGAGCAGCGTACGCCGGGCCTCGATCTCCACCTTGAGATTGGTGTAGGTGACGGCGGCCGAGTTCTGGTCGATGGCCTCGTTCTTGAGCTGGTTGTACTCCGCCTGCAGGCTGTCCTCCTGGCGCCGCGCGGTCTGATAGGAGGAGGCGGCATTGCTGCGCGCCTTTTCCACCTGCTCCTGGGTCACCTCCTTGAGGCTCTGTTTCGCCTTCTCGATCTCCGCCTTCAGGGTCACCATCTCGGGGAAGTCGGGCTTGTAGGTCTTGAGCTTGGTCTCGTACTCGCGCTCCAGCGACAGGAGCTGCGCCCGCTGGTCGCTCACCACGCCGCCGCCCGCCAGGCTGTCGGCGAGCGAATCCCGGGAGCTGACCGCCATCTCGCGGAACTGCGACTCCTTTTCGATGCGCTGCTTTCTCGCCTCCATCACCTGCGAGTTGAGCGCCTCCAGCCGCTGCAGCGTGACGTTCGCCTGCGGATCGAGGGTGACGATGTCGGTGCGGCGGCTGAAGGCCTGGAGCTGGGTCTCCTTGTCCTGGATTTCCTGCTTCAGCGTCTCGATCTGCGAGGTGATGAAGCTCGATGCCTTGCCCGCCGAGGCATAGCGGTCCTCGACGCCCATGTCGATGAACGCCTCGGCGAAGCCGTTGGCGGCCTTGGCCGCGAACTCGGGCGAGGCGGCGGTGAAGGAGAGCTGCACGAGCTGCGTGCCGCGCACCGGCGACACCGAGAGACCGCCGCGGAGCCCGCTGGCCAGGCTCCCCAGCACCGCCTCGTCGTCCTCCGCCGTGGCGCCGGCGGCGCCCTCGCGGTGGCCCGGATTGAAGGCGGGATCCTCCATCAGGTCGAGGCTCTTGACCACCCGCTCGGCGAGCCCGCGGCTCTGCAGCAGCTCGTACTGGGTGGGATAGAACTCCATGTTCCAGTAGTTCTCGAACCAGGGATTGTCGCCGCTGCCGACCGGCGTCAGATTGCGGCGCTCGATCTGCAGCGTCGCCGTCGCCTGATACGCCGGCGGCGTGATGGCGAAATGGATGGCGGCGCCGGCGAGGCCGAGCAGACAGCAGATCGCCGCCAGCTTCCAGTGCCGGCGCACCATGCCGAGGTACTCGGCGAGATTGAACTCGGACTCGTGGCCGGCCTGGGGCTCAGGCTCTTCGTCGAACGGCAGCGGGGCGAGATGGCTCAAAAGAAAGACTCCTTGACGACGACCACGTCACCCTGCCGCAGCTCGACGTCGGGCTCTTTGCCGGCGAGGATCTTCTTGAAGTCGACCGTGATCTCCGCGGGCGCGCCGGCGGCGCCGGCCGCCCGCTTGATGAGGATGCGGTGGGAGGCGCGGTCGGTCAGGCCGCCGGCGTGGGCGATGGCGGTGAGGATGGTGATGCGCTCGTTGCTCTTGAACAGCACCGCCCCCGGGCGCTCCACCTCGCCGAGGCAGTAGATCGTCACCTCGACGGTGCTGGGGACCTGGATCAGATCGTTGGCGTAGATCGGCAGGTTGACCTTCGGATCCGCCCGCAGCCACAGGTCGTCGGCGTCGATGGTCACCTGGTCCGTCAGGCCGTTGTCGGCCCGGCGGAGGATGTGGATGTCGTTGCCGTGGCTCTCCGCGAGGCCGCCGGCGGCGGTGATCGCTTCGAGCAGCGTCCAGCGGCCGGAGAAGGGCAGATTGCCCGGCTGCTTGACGGCGCCCATGACGGTGATCGGCCGCGAGCGGAACTCCAGCACCTGCACGTCGACCGACGCCCGCTGCATGTACTTGGCTTCGTAGAGCTGCTTCAGCAGCTCGCCGATCTCGGCCGTGGTCTTGCCCGCCACGGCGACGTCGCCGAGCAGCGGCAGGTTGACGATGCCGTCCTCGGAGACCCGGCGCTGGCCGTTGAGCTTGTCGTCCTCGTAGACCGTGACGTTGAGCAGGTCCCGTGGTCCGACGCGGTACGACGGATCTCTGCCCTGCGCCGACGCCGCCGCGGCGAGGAGTGAAAGGAAGGCCCATGCAAGGAAAGCTATCTTCTTCATGATGCGAGTGTTACCCAGCCTCTATGGTACTTCACCAACGACTCGCAGTCCAGCCCTGTTCCCCCGGTGAGGTCTACCGTCCGCCCAAGGTGACCGTGGTGCCCACGGTGGTGTAGGTGCGGTCGGCGCCCGGCAGGTCGGAGTCGAACTCCGAGCGCAGGGCTTGCAGCTCGACGCTGAGGTTGCGCGGCAGGCCGAAGGTCAGCGAGGCGCCATAGGAGGAGACGTCGTCCCGGCGCCGGGGCGCGCCCGCCTCGAAGGCGGTGTAGGTGTTCGGGCCGGCCTCGGCGAAGAAGCGGCTCGAGAAGCGCCGGCCGAGGCCGACGCTGAGAGAGGCGCCCAGGCGCTCGTCTTCGAGATAGGCATACGAAGAGGAGAGCGAGTAGACGAGATCGCGGCCGCCGTAGACCGTCGCCAGCAGCCGGCGCGGCGTGCCCAGCGATAGCGAGGCATGGCCGGTGACGTTGTCGTAGGGCACGAACGCGGCGCCGCGCCGGGCCTCCAGCGAGCGGGCCGCGACGTCGGACTGGAAGTGCAGGCGCCGGCCTTCGAAGCGGACCTCCGCCACCGGCGAGGTGCCCGAGTTCGAGCGGTCGAGAGCGTCATGGTCGAAGTCGGCCTGCGAGCGCTCGACGCCGAGGCCGATCGTCCACGGCTGGCGCGGCCGCCAGCGCAGGCCTCCGCGGGTGATCCGCTCCTCGCGGTCGAGCAACGTCAGCTCCTCGGTGCGCGGATCGCCGAAATCGTCGACCAGGTTGTTCGTCCGATTCACGGAGGCGGCGGCGAAGGCATAGATGGCGCCGGAGACCTTGACCTCCGCGAGGAGCTCGCCGCCGTCCGTGCGGGCGCTGACCGGTACCGGCACCTCCGGGGTGACGATCTGCTGCTGCTGCTCGCGCCCGGCCTGGAATTGCAGGGTGAGGCGGTTGAAGAAACCGTCGAACCCGAGCAGGTAGCGCCCGTTCAACTGCCGGCGCGCCGTCTGCTTCCGCCACCAGACGTACTCTGGCAGCACCTGGGCGCTCCAGGTGGCCTTGCTGCCGTTGCGCAGATAGGCGCGCAAGCCTGCGCCCACGGTGGCTGTGACGTCGTTGGGCGGCACCGTGCCGGTCGCGAAGAGGTTGCGCACGTAGGCGATGTCGCGCAGCGACGCCCAGGGGGCGACGCGCACGACGCCGAGGCGGAAGCGGGCTTCCTCCACCTCGCGCTCGAGCCGCTCCTTGCGCGACTCCGGCTCCTCTGTGGGTCCGCCGGGCGGCGTATACTGGAGAAACTGGGCTCCAGCTTCTCCAGCCAGCAGGCAGAGGATCAAAGTCATCGCGGCTCGGATCGTCAGGCGCATAGTCTCCCCCCGGCGGGCAGCCCCAAGGTCGCTCAGCGCTCCGCTATTTAAGGCGCTCGGGTCGGCGGCATGATACGCCATTCCGCGCACCTCCTCACCGCCTTCCTCGCCCTGCTCCTGCTCGGCGCGCCGCTGCCCTTCGGCGGCGTGACGCCGTGGGCGGAGGCGCTGCTGCGGGGGCTCTGCTTCGCGGCGCTCGTGCTCGCCGCGGCGGCCCTGGAGGCGCCGGCGTCGCTGCGCCCGGCGGCCGTGCCGGCGGCCGCGCTCGCAGGCATCGCGCTGCTCGGCCTCCTGCAGGCGGCGCCGCTGCCGGCAGGGCTCGTCGCCGCGATCTCCCCGCGGCACGCCAGCCTCCAGCAACAGGCGGCGGAGCTGACCGCCCCGGCGGCGGAGGCGGGCGGCGCCGGCCGCAACGAGGCTCCCGGCGAGCCGGCGCGGCTGACGCTCGCCGCCGCCGCGAGCCGCTCGGCGGCCGTCGGCTGGGCCGCCGCGGCGGCGGTCTTCCTCGCCGCCGCCGTGGCGGGAGGCCGGCGGGAGCACCGGCGCTGGCTGGCCGGCGCGGTGCTGACCGGCGGCCTGTTCGAGGTCTTCTTCGGCGCCCGCGACTGGTTCGTCCACTCGCGCACCCTGTGGGGCGTCGAGCTCGCCGCCGGCGCCATCCGCCTGCGCGGCACCTTCGTCAATCCCAACCATCTCGCCGTCTATCTGGAGATGGCGCTGCCCGTGGCCTTCGCCTGGGGCTGGTGGGCGGTCCGGCGCGCCCGCGACGAGCCCCAGCTCGAGCGCCGGCTGCTGCTGATCGCGCCGCCGGTGATGCTCTGGCTGACGCTGTTCGCCGGGCTCTCCTTCACCGGTTCGCGCGGCGGCTTGCTGGCCGCCGTGGCGGCCGTCACCGCACAGGGCTTCCTCGCCGCGCGAGTGCGGCGGCGCTGGTGGCTGGCGCCCCTGGGAGCCGTCGCGGCGTTCGCCGGCCTCGCCGTCGTCGCCTCGGTGGGCCTGCGCGAGGGTCTCGGCCGCCTGCTCACCACCTCGGCGTCCGACGTGAGCTGGGTGGCCCGGCTGCACGAATCCCGGGCGGTGTTGAAGCTGTGGCGGCTCTTCCCCGCCACCGGCTCCGGCCTCGGCACCTTCCGCGACGCCTTTCCCATGGTGCAGCCGCCGGAGCTCCCGGGCACCTACTGGCACCCGCACAGCGACCTGCTGGAGGTCCTCTCGACGGCGGGGATCGCCGGCGCCGTCCTGCTGCTCGCCGGGCTCGCCGCGCTCCTGTTCCGGCTGGTGAAAGTGCTCGCCGCGGGCAGCCGCTCGGAGGACCGCGCCGCCGCCCTCGCCGCCCTCGGCGCTCTCGTCTCGCTCGCCTTCCACGAGTCCTTCGAGTTCGGCCTCACCATGCCGGGCAACGCGGTGACGTTCGCCGTGCTGCTGGGCGCGGCGGCGGCGGCGCGGGTGGCGCGTGCCAGCTCAGCGCAGCGCGACGGTGCCGGGAAGCACCTGGCCGCCGTTGAGGCTCTCGAGCTCCAGGACGTGGAGCCCGCGCCCGAGCGGCGCCGCCACGCGCAGCGCCGGCGTTCCGTGCTGGACCAGAAAAGTCCCCACGGCGGCGCCGTCGAGCCGTAGCTCCACCAGGGCGCCGCCTTCGGGCGCCGAGTCGAGCTCGACGGCGAGACCCGCCGCCGGGGCGCCGGCGAGCATCTCCAGCCGGCCGACGCCGCGGTGCCACGTCCACTCGGTGGCCGGCCAGGCGCTGCGCATCGCGGCGGCGAGCCGCTCCTGCGCCTCCGCGGTCCCCCGCGCATCGCCGGCCGCCCGCGCCACCTCGGCCCGCGCCTGCCAGTAGAGGGGCCGCACCTGCCAGGCGAGGTGCACTTGTGCCAGCGCCTCCCGCGCCTCGTCCACCCGGCCGCGCGCGGCGAGCCGCCGCGCCTTGGCGATGAGATAAGGCGCCCACGCCTCGCCGTTGAGCCCTTCCGTGTGCCGTTCGTAGATCCCCGCCCGCGACGGATCGTTCGAGAACAGGGCGGCCAGCGCCGCCTGCGGCGGCGTCGGATCGCGCACGAAACGCGACAGGCGCTTGAGGGCGCCGGGGCTGATCTCGCAGCCGGCGACGAAACAGCGGTCGAGGGCGCGGGAGAGATGGGGCGCCAGCCGCTCCGCCGTGCGGCTGTCCACCGGCCCGGGAGGACAGCGCTCCAGCGCCTGTTCGAGCAGGCTGAGATAGCGCGCCTCCGGACGCGCCCGTTCCGCCACCGAGAGATAGAGGCCGCGCGCCTCGCCGAGGCGGCCGTCGCCGCGCAGGCGGTCCGCTTCCAGCAGATCGCGGCCCAGCGCGGCGAGCAGCGACTCCTCCTCCCGCCCGCGCGCCGCCGCGTAGCCCGCGAGATCGCCGCGCTGCACGTAGGCGGCGGCCACCATCTTCCAGGCCTCCGGATCGTCCGGCACCACCGAGAACGCCTCCCGCCGGTCGGCGGCGGTGCTGAGCCACGGATCGATCAGGCGGCGGAGGGAGTCGGCGTCGCGGAACACCTCGGCGAGGAGCGCGCGGGCGACCCGCCGTTTGTGCGGCGAGAGGGACCGCCAGGTCTCCAGGTAGGCCCCGGCGAGGAAGCGGAGGGGCTCCGGCTTGGTGGGCGCCAGCCGCAGGGCGGTCTCGAGCGGGGCTTCCCACCGCCGGTAGGCGGTGAACAGCCGCGGGTCCCGCGCCCGCGACCAGCCGAGGTAAGTTGACGCGCCCTGCACCCACGCCGCCTCCCACGCCGCCGGGCGCCGCGCCAGGACCTCGCGGCCGGCCGCGGCCGCGGCGGCCATCCGCTCCGCACTCTCGCGCGCCGCCCGCGCGGGCGGGACCCCCTGATGCTGCGCCGGATCGATCTCCGCCACCAGCACGGCGCGCGCGGCCCGCAGGCGCACGCGCTGCGGATCGGGCTCGCGGCCGAGCGCCACGGCGTCGAGGGTGACACCGGATGCCGCCAGCCAGTCGAACGCCGCCTGCCGGGAGACGCGCAGGGCGTGAAACTCGGAGAGGACGACGAACGCGCACGCCAGTCCAGAAGCGGCGAATCCCGCGCGTACGACGGCTCCGGCCCAACGGGAGCCGGCGGCTGGAGAGGTCATAGAGGAATGGTATCAGAGGGATACGCGGATCCAGCGACATGCCCTCCGAAGCCCTCACCTCCCCTACCCCTCCCCGAGGGAGAGGAGGGGAAAAAAGAATGATGCTGTCGTTGTTGTCCTTGCTGTCCTTTTCGTCCTTGTCGGCACACTTCTTGCCCTATCTCCCCTCAGGGACGCGATGCCGAGCGTCCACCTTTGAGGACTTCCCCTCGCATCGCGTACCCGGAGCAACACCTGCGAGGTGAAGTATGAAAACTCTACGCATCTCAGTCCTGACTCTCCTGTTCCTCCTCGGCGCGGCCGCGGGAGAGGGCTTCGCGCTGCCGACATCGGTGGGCGTCTCCCTCAACCCGTCGACCGGCCAGACGTCGATCAACCTCGGCTTCTTCTACGACGACCTGGCTCCCTACGGGAACTGGGTGGACACGCCGCGCTACGGCTGGGCCTGGACGCCGTCCAACGTGGCGGACACCTGGCAGCCGTACGAGGACGGCCGCTGGACCTGGACCGACCAGGGCTGGACCTGGCTCTCCGACGAGCCCTTCGGCTGGGCCACCTACCACTACGGCCGCTGGTACGACGACTCCTCGCTCGGCTGGGCCTGGGTGCCCGGCAACGAGTGGGCGCCCTCCTGGGTGTCGTTCCAGGAGGGGCCGGACTACATCGGCTGGGCGCCGTTGCCGCCCTCGGTGCGCGTGGTGAGCGGCTTCAACCGCGTCGCGCTGGCGCCGAGGGACTTCGTCTTCGTCCCCCAGAACCGCTTCCTGGCCACGGACCTCGCCGACTTCATCCTGCCGGCGCCGCGCGCCGTCGCGGTCTTCCCCACCACCCGTAACGTCACCGTCTTCCGGATGGCCGGCGACCGCGTCTTCGTCCCGGGCGTGCAGGTGGCGCGCTTCGGCCGGGTGCCGCGGTTCCGCATCGCCGACCTCGGGGCCGACCTGCGGCTGCGCGCGCCGCGGATCGCGGGAGACCGCATCGGCTTCTTCCGGCCGCGGGTGAATCGGGCGCTCTTCGTGCCGCCGCCCACCCTCCGCCGCGCCGCGCGCGCCTCGGTGGTGAAATTCGCCGATTTCCCGCGCGTCCGCCGCGCCCGCCTGGCCCGCCAGGTGCCGCCGCCTTGGGCGCCGGCCTGGGGCCGTCGCGGCCTCGCGCCCGGACAGCTCAAGCACGCGCAGCGCACGATCACGCCGGCCACGCGGGCACTACGGCTGCGCGACCGGGACGTTCGTGGCCGCGTCGTCAGGGGAGTCCAGCCGTCGCGCGGCAGAGTCGTGGCGCGGCAGAGCCTGCGGCCGGCGGACCGACTCCGGCACGTTCGCGCCGCGCCGGTCCTGAAGCACGGCCGGCCGGAGGTGAGGTCCCATCAGCTCCGGCAGGCGCCGTCCCGACAGCTCCACCAGACATCGCGGATGAAGCGCGTCCGGCCGCAAACGAGCGTGCGCCACCGTCCCGAGCGGAGCGTGCGGCACGTCCGCCCGTCGCGGAGCGTTCAGCATGCCCGCCCGGCGATGCGGCAGCACCAGGCGCGGCCGGCACGGCAGCAGCGTGGCCGTCCCCCTGGGCGGCATCGGCCGTAGCCCGGACATCAATGTCCGGGCTACCCCTGCGAAGAAGCCGGATGAATCCGGCTCCGTGGAGCCTCCTTCAGGAGGCTTTTTGTTTTCCTTCGGTAGCCCGGGCATTCATGCCCGAGCCGGGAGGCGCCGCTGTTTCCCGGCGGGAGTGAGAACGGGGCTGCTCCGAGGAAGAGGAACTTCCCCCCTCGTGGGGGCGGTTTCCCCC
>DATBGJ010000044.1:0-4917 GCA_036558045.1 Thermoanaerobaculia bacterium | reverse complement strand
GCGTGAAGCCGGCGCTCCCGATCAGTGTCCGACAGACGCCGGAGCGAAGCTCCGCGAGGATCAGCTTGTCGTGCTGGATACGCTCCTGGCTGGTATCGACGACGAGCACCGGCGTCTGCGTATAAACCGCCACGCCGGCCTCGATGAGCTGCGTTACCGCCTTCTGCACGAAATCAAAGCCTTTGTAGGCTCCTGCGTCGATGTAAACCTCAATCTCGGCTCCCTTCTTCGCCATGTTGCACAGTGCACTGAGCAGATACTTAGCCCGGTCGCTGACGAGGAATTGACGCAGGATGATCTTCGTGGCATCTTGCAAATTTTCGACGACGAAATCGGAGATGTCCGTGATAGGAGCAAGGGCCATCTTGAGCTTGGACGATTGGTTGTATAGCGCGAGCTCGTTCTCGACTTCGGTCCACTTCTCGTCCTTCCATGGATTCGGTTTCTTCAGGAGCTCCAGGTAGTTGCCGACGAGGTGGCCGAGGCGGCGGCTCTTGATGACGATGCAACTCTCGAGGTTGCCGCATATCAGGCCGGAGTAGCTGACGTTCGGCGAGCCGAGAATGACCCCCTCACCGTCGATCACCCATATTTTGTTGTGCATCTTCGTGAAGGTGGTGATGGCGCGTGCGCTATTCTTCTGTGCATTGTTCAGGATTTGCAGAGTATTTACGTCGGGCGTGCCGAGGCTGATATCGAGCGGGATTTTCTTGGCGAGGATGTACGCAAGGATGCTGCCATTGAAAGTTTTCGCACAAGGAAATTTGTCGACCGCCAGTACAATGCTGCGGGTGGCGTTGTCGATATGCTTGCGGAGTTGTCCCCATATCCCCCCCTTGCCGGAAGTTCCGGAGCCGTAGGCCCACATCGCCGGAACCAGCTCAGCGAGCACGCTCTTGGCCAGCCTTTTGTAACGACTGCAGAGGAGCTCCATCAGCCCCAGCGTCGTCTCGTCCAGATAGGTAAAGAGCAGCTTCAGGACTTCATCCGATGCGCTCGCCAGTCCCGACGGCTCCGTCTCGACGTTCTGCTGCACGTTAAGCGTGGTCTGCGTCGCGCTCAACTTCTGGCCGACTTTTCCGCAAGTTGGGCAGAGCCCCGTACCCCAGGTACTCTGATATGATTTATTGCACTTAGCACAAAGCCACTCGTTAGCCGATTTGACGTTCTGCTTCGTACTCAGCGCGAGCTGATTGCGCTGCGCCATGACCAACGGCGATGATTTCGCGGTGAGATCGACGTTCTGTGTCGTCTGCTTCTGCTGGAGGTTGACAGGCGGCGGCTTCGGCGTGGGCGTCACGCGCACCTGCTGGCCGAGCTGCAGGCTGACGGGCTGCGGCTTCGTGGTTGGCGTCACCTTTCCCTGCTGGCTGTGCTGCACGTTGGCAGACGACGACAGCTTCGGCGCGCTCTTCTGCCCGGTGGCTGACCCGCAAGTCGGGCAGAGCGCCCAGACGCTTTCGTACTTCTTGTCGCACTTCGAACAATGCCAGGTGCCCATTATACGAACCTTCCCATCTCATCGACCGAAATGTGAATCTTGGTGAAGCTCACGCCCTTCGCCATCCGTTCGAGGATGCGCGTCGAGAGCTCCGGCAACAGCGTCTGGGTCAGAATGTGATCGATCTCGCGGGCGCCGCTGTCGGCGTTGCAGCGCTCGGCGAGCGATTGCACGAGCGCCGGCTCGAAGGTCAGCTCGGCGGCGTGGTTGTCGCGGATGCGCTGCTGCACCGAGCGCAGCTTGAGCTCGACGATGCGGACGATCTCGTCCTTGCCCAGCGGATAGTACGGCACCACCACGATGCGGCCGAGGAGCGCCGGCCGGAAGTGCCGCAGCAGGGCCGGGCGCAGCGCTTCGATCAGCGCGTCGGCGTCGGGCCTCTCCGACGAGCAGGCCTCGGCGATCATCTCGGCGCCGGCGTTCGAGGTGAGCAGGATCACCGTGTGCTTGAAGTCGACCGGCACGCCTTCGCCGTCCTCCAGGATCCCCTTGTCGAAGACCTGGTAGAAGAGGTCCGTCACGTCCGGGTGCGCCTTCTCGATCTCGTCGAGCAGGACGGCGCTCCACGGCCGGCGGCGCACCGCCTCGGTGAGCACGCCGCCGCGGCCGGAGCCGACGTAGCCGGGCGGCGCCCCCTTGAGGGTAGCCACGGAGTGCGCCTCCTGGAACTCGGACATGTTGAACGAGATGAGGTTGCGCTCGCCGCCGTAGAGGGACTCGGCGAGGGCCAGGGCGGTCTCGGTCTTGCCGACGCCGGTGGGGCCGACGAGCAGGAAGACGCCCTTGGGCTTGGCGGGGTCCTCGAGGCCGGCGCGCGAGGTGGAGATGCGCCGCGCGATGGCGTCGAGGGCCTGCGGCTGGCCGACGATGCGCTCGGCCAGCCGGTCCTTGAGGGTCATGACGCTGCGGATCTCGTCGGCGAGCATGCGGCCGACGGGGATGCCGGTCCAGCCGGAGACGACGGCGGCGACGGAGCGCGAGTCGACGGCGAGCGGCACCATGGGCTCGGGTCCCTGCAGGGCGTCGAGCCGCCGCGTCAGGTCGGCGAGCTTGCCGGGGTCCGCACCGTCGCCTTCGGCGCGCCGGATCTCGGCCACCAGCTCGCGTTCCTTCTCGCAGCGCTTCTGCAGCGCCTCGCGCTCCGCGCGCAGGCGGATCAGCTCTTCGTCGAGCTCGCGCAGGGAGACGCCCTTGCGTTCCTCCTTGCCTTCGCGGCGCAGGATCTCCAGCTCCGCCTCGCCGATGCGGAGACGCCGGTCGAGGTCCTCGACGGCGGCGGGCGTGCCCTCCTGCGCCAGGGCGACGCGCGCCGCGGCGGTGTCGAGCACGCCGATGGCCTTGTCGGGCAGCCGGCGCTCGGCGAGGTAGCGGTGGGAGAGGGCCACGGAGCCGCGCACCGCCTCGTCGAGGATCTTCACGCCGTGGTGCTTCTCCAGGTGCGGCGCGACGCCGCGCAGCATGTCGAGCGCTCCCTCCTCGTCCGGCTCCTCGACCTTGACGAGCTGGAAGCGGCGGGTGAGGGCGGGGTCCTTCTCGAAGTACTTCTTGTACTCGGACCAGGTGGTGGCGGCGATGGTGCGCAGCTCGCCGCGCGCCAGCGCCGGCTTCAGGAGGTTGGCCGCGTCGCCCTGGCCGGCCTGGCCGCCGGCGCCGATCAGGGTGTGGGCCTCGTCGATGAACAGGATCACCGGCTTGGCCGCCGCCTTGACCTCGGCGATCACCGACTTCAGGCGCTCCTCGAACTCCCCCTTCACCCCGGCGCCGGCCTGGAGCAGCCCCAGGTCGAGGGTGCGCACCTCGACGTTCTTCAGCGACGGCGGCACGTCGCCGGCGACGACGCGCAGGGCGAAGCCCTCGGCGATGGCGGTCTTGCCGACGCCGGCGTCGCCCACCAGGATGGGGTTGTTCTGCCGCCGGCGGGTGAGGATGTCGATCACCTGGCGGATCTCGGCGTCGCGGCCGCGGATGGGATCGATCTTGCCGGCGCGGGCGTCGGCGGTGAGGTCGAGGGTGTAGCGGTCGAGGGCGGTGGTGGCGGCGGCCGGCGCGCCCGCGGCGGTGGCGGGAGCCAGCGCGGCGGCGCCGGGGCCGGCGGGCGCCGCGGTCTCCTCGGCCGACTCGCGGATCAGCTCGCGGAGGGTGTCGCGCAGCGACTCGCGCGGGATCTTCGCCAGCAGCGGGCAGGACTCGTGGATGGTGCCGCGCAGCGCCTCGTCCTCGTAGAGCGCCAGCAGCAGGGCGCCGGAGCGCACCGCCGGCGACCCCAGGTGGAGCGAGGAGAGCAGCCACGCCTCGCGCAGCAGTTGCAGGATCTGCGGCGACATGGCGGGCGTGCGGCTGTTGCCGCGGTCGAACTTCTCCACCGCGAGGTCGAGCTGGCGCGACAGCTCGCCGGCGTCGACGTGGTAGTAGCGCAGCACCGGCCCGAGGTCGGTCGCCGGCAGGTCGAGCAGCTTGCGCAGCAGGTGCTCCACCTCGACGTTGTAGTGGGTCTGCGCCACGCAGAGCGCGGCGGCGGTCTCCAGCCCGCGCTTGCAGATCGGGTTGAGCTTCTCGATGAGGGTGCGCAGCTCGCTGCTCATGTCTTCGCCACCAGTCGCACCTGCGAGTCGTCGGCCGCGGCCGGCCGGGTCTTGAGCCAGGAGGTCCAGCCGAGGTAAGCGCCGCGGCCGAGGCGCAGCTCGGGGACCTCCGCGGCCTGGAGGGTGAGGCGGAAGTTGAAGCCCACCTCTTCCCGTCCGTAGAAGCGCACGGCCGCGGCCAGGGGCCGGAAGGCGTTGCCGGTGGGCAGGAAGGAGAGGAAGCGGGCGAGCGGCAGCGGCCCCAGACGCAGCTCGAAGCCCGCCTGCTGGTCCCAGATGCGCCGCCCGAGGACGGCGCCGTCGCCGAGCGCGCGGTTCTGTCCGCTCGCGCCGAGGCGCGTCACGTCCTCCTCGTCGAGGAGGTGCCAGCGGCCCTGGAACGGGGTCACCGCGGCCGGCACGCCGAAGCAGTCCTCGACCAGGCGCACCAGCCCCACCGTGGAGCGCGGGGCGTTGACGAAGAACCCCGCGTAGGGGAGCAGCGAGCGGTCCGGCAGGCCCAGGCGGCCGGGCAGCCGCGGCGTGCCCAGGCCGAGGAAGCTGTAGAGCACGCGCGCCACCCGCCCGCGGTCGGGGGAATGCGGATCGAGCGCCGGCCGGTACTTCTTGCGCGCCCGGTAGAGCAGCGAGAGCAGGCGGTGGTTGAAGATGTCGAGGAACTCGCGCAGCGCCGTGTCGCCGCGGAAGGAGCGCTCGAGGATCAGCTCGGCGACGGGCGGCGGCAGCGGCCCCAGCACGCCGGCGAGGCCGAGGACGTTGACGGTCATCTCGGCGGGCTCGCCGGCGGCGGGAGCGCGCACCTCTTCGACGTCGCCCGCCGGATAGTCGAGGCGG
>DATBGJ010000043.1:0-4504 GCA_036558045.1 Thermoanaerobaculia bacterium | reverse complement strand
ATACCCGTTTCAACCTCATCGGCAAGGACATCCTGCGCCACCACGCCGTCTACTGGCCGGCCTTCCTGATGTCGGCCGGGCTGCCGTTGCCGACCACGGTCTACGCTCACGGCTGGTGGCACCGCGACGGCCGCAAGATCTCGAAGTCCTCGGGCAACATCGTGCGGCCGGACGATTTGATCGACCGCTTCGGCAGCGACAACGTGCGCTATTTCCTGATGCGGGAGATGGTGTTCGGCCAGGACGCCAGCTTCTCGGACGAGGCCTTCGTCGACCGCTACAACAGCGACCTGGCGAACGATCTCGGCAATACCGCGAGCCGCGTCGTCACCCTGGCGCGCCGCGCCTTCGACGGCAAGACGCCGCCGGAGCCGTGCGACGACAATCCGCTGATCTCCGTCGCCCGGCGGGCGGCGGAGGAGTATCGGGCGGCCATGGAGGACCTCGCCTTCAACCGCGCGCTGGAGAGCCTCTGGCGGCTGCTGGCGGAAGCCAACCAGTACCTTGTGGCCCGCGAGCCATGGAAGCTGATCAAGAGCGAGGGAGCCACGCCGAAGCTCTCCCGCATCCTCTGGAACGGCCTCGAGTCGGTGCGCATCGTGGCCACCGGCCTGCTGCCGTTCATGCCGAGGATCGCGCCGCAGGTGCTCGCCGCCGTGGGCACGGCCACGCCGCCGCACAGCCTCGACGCCATGGCCTGGGGCGGTACTCCCAACGGCGCCGAGCTGCCCGAGGCGGTGCCGCTGTTTCCGCGTATCGACAAGGAAGCCTACCTCGCCGAAGGCAAGAAGGAGGAGGGGATGGAGACCGCCGCCGAGGAGAAGAGCCGCATCTCGATCGATCAGTTCTTCCAGGCCGAGCTCAAGGTGGGGACGATCACCGCCGCCGAGCCGGTGCCGAAGTCGAACAAGCTGCTCAAGCTCGCCGTGGATATCGGCGAGGGCTCGCCGCGCCAGCTCGTCGCCGGTATCGCGCTCGCCTACAAACCCGAGGAGCTGGTCGGCAAGCAGGTCGTGGTGGTGGCGAACCTCCAGCCCGCCAAGCTCATGGGCGTCGAGTCCCAGGGCATGGTGCTGGCCGCCTCGCTCGACGGCAAGCCGGTGCTGCTGCATCCGGATTCCCAGGTTCCCAACGGCACCCGCGTCAAGTGAGCGCGCCCGACCTCTCCGGCCCGATCGATTCTCACTGCCACCTGCAGAACCTGCCGCCGGAGGAGCGCGAGCGCGCCCTCGACGCGGCGCGGGAGCGGGGCGTGCGCGGCTTCCTCGTCCCTGCGATCAGGCTGGATCAGGCGCAAGACGTCCTCGGCTTCTGTCACCTCCATTCCGACGTCTGGTGCGCGCTGGGGGTCCATCCTCACGACGCCTCCTCCTGGCAGGAGGGTGATGCCGAACGGCTCCGCGCCCTTCTGACGGATCCCAAGGCCGTGGCGGTGGGGGAGTGCGGCCTCGACTTCTACTACGATCATTCGCCGCGCGAGGTGCAGTTCCGCGTCCTGCGCGAGCAGTGGGCGCTGGCGATCAATCTCGGGCTGCCCGTCGTCGTCCACAACCGCGACAGCAACGACGCGATGTTGCAGGTGGTTCGAGAGGACGCCTTCCGAGATCTCCAAGCCGATTTCCACTCCTTCGCCGGCGGATTGGCGATGGGGCGCGAGCTGATCGAACACGGTTTCTACCTGGGTTTGTCCGGGATGATTACCTTTCCGAAGGCGGACAACGTACGAGAGGTGATCCCGATCCTTCCGACTGATCGCTGCCTGGTCGAGACGGATACGCCTTACTTGGCGCCCATTCCTTATCGCGGCAAGCCGAACCGTCCCGCTTACGTGATCGAGATCGCGCGTCGGCTGGCCGAGGAGACGGGCGAGACCTTCGATCAGGTCTGCCGGCGGACCGGAGAGAGCTTCTTCCAGCTCTTCGCGAAAGCCAGCGTTTCGCCTCTCCCGTAACAGAACCCCGCGCGCGACCGCCTAACGGGAGGTCGGCAGCCATGTCGGCTGCTGATCCTCGTTAGGAGAATTCCCCATGCCCACACCTGAGAAGTCCCCGAGGGGACGCAGAGCCCAGTCGCTGGACGCCGCCGTGAAAGCCTTCTCCAGGAAGAAGATCAAGTCTCTGGATCGGGACAAGGTCCTCACCGCGCTGCGCAAGGAAGGGATCGACAGCCTCGAGACGCTGGTCGGCGCCGCCATCGGCTCCGTGGCCGCTCTCGATCCGGAAGACCTCATCTGCTACCCGTACTACGTCTACCGCCGGTTCAACCCGCTGTTCGAGGAGGAGCTCGGCCAGGACCTCAAGGAATTCGATCGCTTTGCCCAGCAGCAGTTCGGCGGGTAACGTGATGATGACTGGCCGTGCCGTCTCGAATGCCTGTCCGCCCGTGATGACCGCGGAGCCCGGCGCTGCTCCGCTGTCGGTCCTCGCTTTCGCCGGCGAGACCGGTTCGCTCGCGGAGGAAGTCCGGGCCATGGTGTCGAAAGCGCTGCGCTGGGTGGACTCACGTCTCGAGGAGTTCGATCCTTTCAAGGGCGGCAGGACGTTCGAGATGCGGCACGGCCAGAAGCTCGCCGAGCTGGCCATGATGCTTCATGGCTATGTCGAGCTGACGGGCGACGCCGACGGTCCGCAGGCGCGGCGGATCATCGCCCTCCTGCGTTCGGCGCAAGGCAGCCGCGAGCTCTGCGACCGGCTGATGCGCGCGCCGGCCGAGCTCATCCTCTACTGCATCCTTTACGTGGTGCTCCGTTCCCGCGGCCATGACGATCCGGCGTTGCGCGAGCTCTTGCAGAAAGCCTTCGACGCCGGGTTCCTCGACCACTCCGAGCGCGTGATCCACCGGCAGATGGACGTGGCCCTGCATCTGGAGTGGGGGAGGTTCGAGCATCCATGGCCGAGCCTCGAGGAGCTGTATGCCTCTTCCGTTGTGGGGCGGCCGACCTCGCCGCTGCATCTCGACGAGAACGCCGTCTATGCCCTGACCCATGTCTTCATGTTTCTTTACGGTTTCGGCCTGCGGGCTCCCGCCACCTCCACCGCCGAAAACGAGGCGGTGCGGCGCATGCTGTCCCTCCTTCTCGTCACGGCCTGCCAGGAGCACCATTGGGACCTGCTTGCCGAGTTGCTGCTGTGCTGGGATTGCGTCGGCTTCGCGGCCACGCCTGTCTACGAGCGGTCCTGGCGGGCCCTGCTCGGCGTCCAGCAGCCGGATGGCGCCATTCCCGGACCGGAGTCGGCCCTGCCGGACATGCGGGCCGGAAAGCTGGACTATTTCTCCCATCACTATCACACCACGCTGGTGAGCATTCTCGCCGGCGCGCTGCACGCGCTGCGCTCCGGGGAAGCGGTCAGGCCCATCTCCCCGGCTCCCGCGCCAGAGCGCTCCGTCGAGCCGCCGGCCGTCTTCGGCGCCGCCAGGCGCGCTCGTGGCTGGCTGGCAGGGCTGCTGAGCACCGCGGGCGCGCGCCGGCCCGACGTCCTCTGCCGGATCCTCCTCGGCTGCTGGATCTGCGATTCGCTGCTCGGGCAGGCGGACGTCGAATTTTCGGACACGGCGATGCGGATCGGCGAGGAGCTGCGCGAGCTGGACCGCTCCGGCGCCTCGTTCGAGGCCGTGCCGGCCACCCTCAAGCTCCTCACCGCCTGCCTGCTCGCCGCCCGCGGCGAGGTCGTGCCGCCGCTGATGGAGCTCGCCCTGCAGAGCGCCGACCTGCTGCGAGAGCTGCCGGCAAGCGATTCCGATCCCGCACTGGCCGAGAAGGAATTCCTTCTCCACGCGCTCGGCTTGTATCCTGCGCCGGAGGCTGCTTCCGCCGACCCTGTCGATCTGGTCCGGGACTTTTCCCTCACCGCGCCGCGAGCGGAGGTCGAGAGGCTCGCCTCGGAGCTTCACGCCGTTGCAGGCTTCGGCACCCGCCAAGGCGCTCTGAGCCCGGCGGATGGCTGGGTCGCCGATCTGCTCACCGGCCTCGCGACCCACTGTTTGCGGCAGTACAACTTCCTGACCGCCTGCAGGCTTCTCCGGGCCCTCGTCTACCTGGGCGCGGAAGCCGAGGCGTACCAGGATTGCATCCGGTTCCTCCTCCTGAACCAGCGGCTCGACGGCGCGTTCGGCTTCTTCGGGCCTGAGGAGGGGAAGCTCAGGAGCGCGGCGCCGGAAGGATTCTCGGCCGATTTCGATCTCTATCTGCCGATCACCGTGAGCTGCCTCTGGGCCTTGGCCGAGAGCGCCGGAAACGGATGGCGTCTCTATGCGAGCCTGCCTGTGGCGGCTCCGTCGGCCTGACGGCGGCTACACCGGATTCGGCACGTCGATGAACTCGGCCTCGATGCCGAATCTCTCCTTCAGGTGCTCGCCCAGCGCGCGAACGCCCAGCCGTTCCGTCGCGTAGTGGCCGCCGGCGAGATAGTGGATCCTCGCCTCGCGGGCCACGTTCATCACCCATTCGCTCACCTCGCCCGTGATGTAGGCGTCCAGGCGCTCGGCGATGGCGGTGTAGACGTCG
>DATBGJ010000042.1:0-3515 GCA_036558045.1 Thermoanaerobaculia bacterium | reverse complement strand
GGACCTTGTTTTCCGAGACGATCCCGGCCGCCGTGTACTGCACGATCATCAGCCCCGTGTTGACGCCCCGGTGCGGGATCAGGTTCGCGGGAAGATTCCGGTTCTGCCGGGAGTCGAGCAGCATGGCCGTGCGCCGCTCGGAGATGTTCGCCAGCTCGGCCAGGCCGATCGCCAGGACGTCCGCCGCCAGGCCCACCGGCTCGCCGTGGAAGTTGCCGGCCGAGTAGGAGATCCTCTCGCGGCCGTCGTAGCCCTCGGGCCAGTTGGCGGCGAACTCGTGATCGAAGGGCACGATGCCATCGCCGGGGAAGAACAGCGGGTTGTCTGTCGCGGCGTTGATCTCCGCCTCGGCCACCTTGCGCGCGTAGGCGATGGCGTCGCGGGCGGCCCCGTGAACGGCAGGAGCGCAACGCAGCGAATAGACGTCCTGGACGGCGCCGGCTCGTTCGATCAGTTGACTCCCCTTGATCAGGGCGCGGATGTTCGCCGCGCTGGCGATCTGTCCCTCTAGCCCGCGGGCCTGGTGGACGCGCGGATCGAAGGCGCGGGCGCAGCCGCAGACGGCTTCGAGGCTGAGCGCCGCCGCCGCGTCGGCCGCGTCGGCCGCGCGCTCGGCGTCGTGGACGCCCAGCGCGAGGAGAGCCGCCGAGAAGGTGGCGCCGTTGATGAGCGCCAACCCTTCCTTATAGCTGAGAGTGGGGATCTCCTCGACGTCGAGATCCTCGCGGAGCTGCTCCAGCCCGCTCCGCAGCTCGCGCGGCTTGTAGGGCAGATCGGCGGCGGCGCGGACGACGTAATACCCGCCCTCTCCCAGCAGCACGACGAAGAGGTGCGCGAGCGGGCAGAGATCGCCGCTCGAGCCGACGGAGCCGCGGATGGGCACCAGCGGCACGACGCCCCGGTTGATCATCGCCTGGATGGTCCGCACCATGACGGCGCGGATTCCCGAGTGCCCCTTGAGGAAGGCGTTGAGTCGGATGGCGAGGGCCGCCCGCACCACGTCCGGCTCGAAGTAATTGGCCGGGTTGCCGGCATCGGCCGTCTCCCCCGCTCCGGCCGAGTGGCTGGTCAGGAGGTTGCGCTGGAGGTCCTCCAATTGATCGGGCGCGATGGAGACGTTCTTGAATTCCCCGAAGCCGGTGGTGACGCCGTACTCCAGGACCGGATGGGACCCATACTCCCTGGCGAGCGCTTCGATCTGCGCCCGGCTCGCCTCGACGCGCGTCCACGCTTCGGGATGGATCTCGACCTGGACGCGCGGATCGCGGGCGATACGGGCGAGGTCTTGGAGAGTCAGCGAGCCGCCGTCCAGGACGACGGCGGAGGAATGGGCAGGGTCGCTCACCGGTCCTCTCCCCCGATCTGCGCCAGCATCTCCTTGACGGCGGAGACCAGCTCGGAGCGCGGCACCTCGCGCTGGCCGGGCCGTTCCTCCAGCCACTCCTGCCGGTTGGCGAGGGCCTCGGCCCGCCGGCGGCCGACCTCCATGTCCTTCAGGGTGACGATCCCCTTCTCCTTCTCGTTCGAGCCGTAGAGGACGGCGATCGGCACGCCCCAGAAGTCGGCGTACTTGAGCTGCTTGCCGGGTCCCTTGGCATTGCCGAGATACAGTTCGGTGGGGATGCCCGCCCGGCGAAGCTCCCACGTCATGGCGACGTAGTCCTCCTGCAGGCCGGGGTCCATATTGGTGATCAGCACCTGTGCGGTCGCCTTCTTCTTTCCTGCCCGGCCGAGGTGGACCAGCGCCGCGAGCAGGCGGTCGACGCCCAACGAGGCGCCGACGGCGGGCACCTTCTCGCCCAGGAAGCGCATCACCAGGTCGTCGTAGCGGCCGCCGCCGAAGACCGAGCCGAACTGCGGTGCGTCGAGCAGGATCGCCTCGAAGACCGGACCGGTGTAGTAGGCGAGGCCGCGCGCGATCGAGAGGTCGAGAGAGACCTGATCGTCATCGTAACCCAGGGAGTAGAGGTGGCTCGAAATCCGCTCGACGAGGCCGATCTCGCGGTCCGCTCCCTCGACTCCCGCGAAGATCTCCCGGAGCTGGGAGACGACCTCGCGGCGGTTCTCCGAACGGATGCGCAGGAAGAGTTCGATCTTGTCCACCTGCTCATCGGAGAGGCCGACGCCCGCGATGGGATCACCCGAGGAGTCCACGTAGCCGGTGGTCAGCTCCAGGCGGACCTTCTGGGGACCCACCTTGTCCAGCTTGTCGAGCACGCGGAAGACGTCCGTTCCCTGCCCGGCCGGGATGCCGGCAAAGGCCAGCAGGACGTTGAGGATGCCGCGCGAGGAGAAGCGCACCTGGAAGGGCCCCGCCTCGATGGCGCGCAGGCTGTCGCACATGCCGGCGATGATCTCGGTATCGGCGATCTCGGACTCGACGCCGACCGAGTCGAGATCGAACTGGGTGAACTCGCGGAAACGCCCGGGTCCTGGCTTGTCGGCGCGCCACACGGGCGAGACCTGGTAGCGGCGGAACGGCCGCGGCAGCTCGCGGTACTGCGCCACGACGCGCGCCAGCGGCACGGTGAGATCGAAGCGGAGCCCGAGAGCCTCTTCCTCCGGATTGCTGACCGTGAAGATCGACTGCGCGGCCTCCTGGCCGGCCGGGCCGCGCAGCACGTCCAGGAATTCGATCGCGGGAGTCTCCAGCGGCACGAAGCCGTAAAGCTCATAGACGCCGCGGATGGTGTCGATCATCCACTGCCGGGCCAGCATCTGGTCGGGCAGGAGGTCTCGCAAGCCACGCGAGACGCGCGCTTCTACCGTGCCTGTCATGGGGACGTCCTCTCCAGAAGGGTTTGGTACCGGCGTCCGGATTTGAACCGGAGACCTCCTGATCCACAGTCAGGCGCTCTCGCCAACTGAGCTACGCCGGCCCAGAACGGGAAATCGTACGTGGGGAGCGCCCCCTTGTCAAAACCTCAGATCGCCACCAACAAATTCGAAGCGAACCGTCCCTGCGAGTCCGTCCATGACCGCCGCAGCTCGAAGCCGGTGTCGGCGGCGAGGGCCCGCACCTGATCCAGATCGAACTTGTAGGAGCTCTCGGTGTGGATCGTCTCCCCGGGCTCGAAGGAGACCTCGATCTCCGAGGCCTGGACCGCCACCGTCTGGGCGCGGCGGCTTTCGAGGTGCATCTCGATCCGGCCCTCCTCCTGGTTGTAGCGCACCCGGTGACGGAAGCCGGCGAGATCGAAGTCGCCCCCCAGCTCGCGGTTGATCCGCGCCAGGATATTGAGGTTGAACGCCGCCGTGACCCCCAGCGGATCGTCGTAGGCGGGGAGCAGGACGTCCTCGGACTTCTTGAGATCCGTGCCGAGGAGAAAGCCCTCGCCCGGGTTCAGCAGGTGCCGCACGTCGCGCACCAGGTCGATCCGCTCCTCCGGGTCGAGATTGCCGATGGTGGAGCCGAGGAAGAGGACGAGCGTGCGGCCGGGGAGGGCCCGCTCCTGCCGGATGGCGCGGAGGGCCCGGTGGTACTCCCCGATATAGCCGGTGATCCGGAGGTCCGG
>DATBGJ010000041.1:0-3614 GCA_036558045.1 Thermoanaerobaculia bacterium | reverse complement strand
CGCCGGACTGGGTCCCCCGGCTGCGGGCGCTGCTCGACGATCCGCGGCCCGGCGTGCGCGATAGCGCCCTGCAGGCCGCGGGAGCCTGGGCGGCGGGCTCGCCGGAGCTCGGCGGCGTCCTGGCGGCGCGGGTGACGGCAGGGGAGCCCTGGGAGAGGGGAGTCGCTCTCGTGGCCCTCGCGGCGGGCAAGCACCCCAAGGCGGGCGAGCGGATCGCGAGCGCGGCGCAATCTCCCGACGACGCCCTGCGCGCACGCGCCGCCGAGGCGGCGGGTCTGCTGGGCCTGCCGGCGGGAGGCGACGCGCTGGAGCGCCTGGCCGGCGATGCCAGCCCGCGGGTGCGCGCCGCTGCGCTCGCCGCCTGGCTGGCGGCGGACCCGCAGGCGGGCGAGGTGGCGCGCAAGGCGCTCCGGGACCCGGACGCGGGCGTGCGGGGCACCGCGCTCGACTGGCTCGCCGAGCACCCGGTGGCGCCGCTGGCCGATCTCGAGCCGGCGCTCGCCGCCGTCTACCGTCCCGGCATGGAGGAGGCCGGCCTCGCCGCCGTGCGCGCCGTGGCCGCCCGGGCCGAGAAGGAGCCCTTGGAGCGCGGCGCCGCCGTGACCCTGCTGGAGCGGGCCGCGGCGAGCGGTCCGTACGTCTTGCGCCGGGAGGCCGGCGAGAGCCTCGGCAAGCTGGGCCAGCCGGTGCCGCGCCTGGAGCCGGCGGAGAAAGCGAAGGGTCCCGAGATCTACCGCGAGATCATCCAGCGCACCCGCCGGCCGCGCACGGTGGAGATCCGCACCGAGCGGGGCACCGTCACCGTGCGCCTGGCTTGTCCGCAGGCTCCTCTCACCTGCCTCAATTTCCTGCAGCTCGCCGGCCAGGGCTATTTCGACGGCCTGACCTTTCACCGCGTGGTCCCCGACTTCGTCGTCCAGGGCGGCGATCCGCGGGGAGACGGCACCGGCGGTCCGGGCTATGCGATCCGCGACGAGATCAACCGCCTGCGCTACGACCGCGGCGCCGTCGGCATGGCCCTCGCCGGCCCCGACACCGGCGGCAGCCAGTTCTTCATCACCCTCTCGCCGCAGCCGCATCTCGACGGCGGCTACACCATCTTCGGCCAGGTGACCGCGGGGATGGAGGTGGTCGACCGGATCCGCCTCGGCGACAGGATCGAGAAGGTGGTGGAGGTGGAGTAAACTCCCTGAACCATGAAGCCCCGCGCCCTGCCGTTCGTCCTTTCCGTCCTTGTCGTCCTTTCCGTCCTCGTCTCCGCCACCGCCAACGCTCTGCGGCAACCTGCAGAGAAGGGGGCGAGCCAGGCGGAAACCGCCGTGATCGGCCCCACCACCCGCGAGCAGATCGAGTCTGCCGTTCCCGAGTGGGTGCAGGCCGAGGTCGAAGCGCAGCCCGATGCCGAGACGGCGCGCTCCTTGGCGGCGGTCGCGCCCGGCGCCGAGGTGACCGTCTTCCTCGGCACCTGGTGCGGCGACAGCCGGCGCGAGGTGCCGCGCTTGTGGAAGGCCCTCGCCGAGGCCGGCTTCGAGGTGCCGTTCGAGATCCATTACGTCGGCGTGGACCACGCCAAGAAGGAACCGGCGAGCGAGCTGGCGGCCAACGACGTCCATTACCTGCCCACCTTCATCGTGCACCGCGACGGCAGGGAAACGGGGCGTATCGTGGAGACCTCCCCGCACGGCATCGAGCGGGACCTGTTGGACCTGCTGACCAACAAGGCGCGCGGGGTCCTCGCCACCCGTGAGGACGTGACCTCCACCGCCGCCGCCAAGCCGCCGCGCTAGGCTCCCCGCCGATGCTCCCGGGTCTCGGCTGGCTGCTCCAGGTCCTCGCCCTCGTCGCCGTCGGCAGCGCCCTGGTGTTCGGCTTGTTCTACGATCAGATCCGCCTCGAATTGGCCGTCGCCGCGGCCGGCGCCGCGCTGTTCCTGGTGGGGAGATGGCTGCGGAGCCGCGAGAGCCCGTGATCCCCCCGGCCCTCCTCCCTTGCGGCGGCACTGAAACCTTGGCCGAGAGCTTGCGTATCCACCCATGACGCGGGGAACGGAGCAGCCGACCGACGAGGAATTGGTTGCGGCGATCCTCGCGGGAGATCGGGAACGCTTCGGCGACCTGATCGACCGTTACCAGGGTCGTCTCGTCAACTATCTCTTCCGCTTGTTGCGCAACGCGGACGACGCGCACGACCTGGCGCAGGAGGTCCTCGTCAAGGTGTACCAGGTTCTGGATCGGTACGACCCGCAGTACAAGTTCTCCACCTGGCTCTTCCGGGTGGCGCAGAACGCGGCGATCGACCAGATCCGGCGGCGGCGCCTCAAGGTGGTGTCGCTGCGGCAGGAGGACGAGGAGGGCGAAGGCCGCGACTGGGACCTGCCCTCCCCCGAGCGTGGACCCTATGGCGAGCTGCGCAACCAGGAGCGGGGAGGCGCGATCCAGGAGGCGATCGAGGGCCTGCCCTGGGAGTACCGGGAGCTGATCCTGCTGCGCCACTTCGGCGAGCTCCCTTACGAGGAGATCGCGAAGCTCAAGGGGATGCCTCTGGGTACGGTCAAGAACAAGCTCTTCCGCGGGCGGCAGATGCTCAAGGAGAAGCTCCAGGACTTTCTCAGCGATTGAACCCGTGGACGCGAGGACAGGGCCATGAACGAGCCGGATCACAGCACCTACCGTGAGTGGTTGAACCTGGAAGCCGATGGGATGCTGTCCGGCGCCGAGCAGCGCCGTCTGGACGAGCACCTGGCCGCCTGCGCCGAGTGCCGGCGGGAGCGGCAGGATCTGCTGGCTCTGGAGGACCTGCTGCGCCGCTCGGCGATCCCGGTGCGGGCCGATTTCCGCGCCGCGGTGATGTCTGCGCTCCCCGCCACCGGCTGGGAGGCGCGGGCGCCGCGCGCCTGGGGGTTCCCGGCGGCGGTGCTGGTGCTGCTCGGCAGCCTCGCGGCCGCCCTCATGATCGCCGGCTCCGCCTCGGCGCCCACCGGCTTCTCTGCCCTGCTCGCCGTGGGCGGCATGTTCCGTGCCGCGGCCCTCGCCGGCGCCGGGCTGCTCGCCGCCTCCTGGAAGGGCATCGGCCTGGTGGTCGACGAGGTGCTCTCCTCGCCGGTGAGCCTCGGAGCCTTCGGCTTCCTGGTGCTCTGCCTCAACCTGCTGCTGTTCTCGCTGATCCGCCGGCGGCGTCCGGCTGGGGCGGCGGCGCGGAAAAACCGCTGACCCGGCGCCCCTGCCCGCGCGAACCTCACCCCACCCCCCTGCCCAGGGCGGCCACGCAGGGCCGCCCTGGGTGGGGGTGAGGTCGCGCGGGCAATCCGGTTCACTTTGCGCTACATTCCCCGCCGTGAAGCTTCTGCTGCCGATGCTGTTCCTCCTCGCCGCCCCGGCCGCCGCGCAGGCTGGCGACCAGCGCGAGGCGGCGCTGCGCCTGGAGCAGGGCAGCGTCGCGCATCAGCTCGTCGGCGTGGGGCGCGACGTCATCATTGAAGGCGAGGCGCTGGAGGACGTGGCCGCCCTGGACGGCTCGGTCGAAGTCTCGGGCAGCGTCACCGGCGACGTCGTCGTGCTGCGGGGGGATGCGCGCCTCGCCTCGACGGCGCGCGTGGGCGGCGACGTCTTCGTGGT
>DATBGJ010000040.1:0-3947 GCA_036558045.1 Thermoanaerobaculia bacterium | reverse complement strand
GGGACTCAAATCCGGAGCCGCGATCTCCAGAGCCGGGCTCGCTCCGTCGTTGCTCTCCACCGTCGCGTCGAGCGACTGTTCGATCGCGTGACGCTTCTCCGTCTTGCGTCTCCGGAGCTCGTTCAAGTAGATATGATCCGCAATCTCCCACAACCACCTCTCGAACCGGGACTCACCTCGAAAGGTGTCTATACCCTTAAAGACACGAAGAAAGACGTCTTGGGTGAGATCCTTGCTTTCGTCGGCGGAAAAGCCCTTGCGCAGAAAGAAAGAATGAACGAGAGGCCGGAACCTGCGGAAAAGCTTTTCGAAGTTCTCTTCCACACGGATACCCGCCTGGATCTGCCGGATGAGCTCAAGGAGGGGGTCGTCGTCCACCGGGTCCGGACTCGACGGAGCGGAGCGATCTGCGCGGCGTCCGCTCCTACCGCGGAGCATGGACTCCAAAAGGATTAAGATTGGGGGCCGGCCCTCGCATCACACTCCAGGAAAACGACATAGAGAACTGCAAGAACCTTCGATCCTGACCATATGCTTCCTCGCCCGGTCTGTCAATTCCTGCGACCCAAGGGCTGCTAACGTACCCCCCATGTCCTGGACCCTGCTGATGGCCGACGACGAGGGCAATCCGCTGGAGGAGTCCACCGCGGTGCTCGACGACGAGCTGGCGGAGTACCTGAGGGGTATCGAGGGCTTCCCGTACCTCCGCGGCCTGCGCGGCATGACCCGGTCCGAGGAGACTTTCATCGACGAGGAGGCCCGCGAGGCGCTGGCGCGGGAGGCGGCGGCGCTGGCGGCGCGGGCGCGGCGGCGCGAGGTGCCGCGGCCCCCGGACTGGGTGGGGCTCGAAGGCACCGGCGATCTTCGCCTCGGCGAGGAGCTCGGCTGGCGCGGGCTCCTCGACTTCCTCCAGCGGCTGGAGCACCTGCTCCACCTGGCCCGCCGGATGGGCCTCGACCTGTGGGCGGTGCCGGAGGAGTGATGTAGGGGCGGCCGCCCCTACAGATCGACGTATTTCAGGCGCCCGCTCAGCTCACCGGCGCCTCGACCGGCGCGCCGAAGAGCTCGCGGCCGAGGGCGTCGCACTGCGCGCGGAAGCTCTCCTCCATCTCCTCGCGCCGCTCCGCGGGCAGGAAGGCGTGCCGCAGGGCCGCGAGGGAGAGGCCGGCCAGCTCGGCGGGAGAGTAGCCGAAGGTCTGGTGCAGGCGCAGCAGCTCGCGGGTGAGATTGGTGTTGAAGAAGGCGGGATCGTCCGAATTCACCGACAGCGCGAGGCCGGCGCGATAGAGCCGATCGAAGGGATGGCTCGCGTAATCCGGCGCCACGCCCAGGCAGACGTTGGAGGAGGGACAGACCTCCAACGGGATCTGCGCGGCCCGCAGCTCGTCCATCAAAGCGGGATCGTCGATAGCGCGCACGCCGTGGCCGATGCGCTCGGCGCCGCAGACCGCGAGCGCGGCGCGCACCGACTCCGGCCCCGCGGTCTCGCCGGCGTGGGCCACGCGGTGCAGCCCTTCCCGTTTGGCGGCGGCGAAGTGCTCGGCGAAAGGCTCGGTGGGAAAGCGGCTCTCGCTTCCCGAGAGTCCCAGCGCCACGACGACGCCGCGCCTCATCCCGGCGAGCGCCCACTCGAGGGTGAGGTCCGCCGGCGGCACGCCGACGTTGCGCACGATGTCCGGGATCAGCCGCAGGGTGACGCCGTAGCGCCGCGCCCCTTCCGCGATCGCCTCGGCCATCGCCGCCAACACCTCGCCGCCGTTGGCGCCGTTGGCGAGATGGGTCGAGATGGTGAAGTGGGCCTCGGTGTAGACGACGTTCTGGTAGGCCTGCTCGGCGAGGAAGTCGAGGGCGAGGAGCTTGAAGTCCTCGGGCTTGCGCAGCGCCCGCGAGCAGGCGAGGTAGACCTGCACGAAGTGCTCGAAATCGGTGAAGCGGAACCAGCGCTTGAGCCCCGCCTCGTCCCCAGCCGGCAGCTCGATGCCGTTGCGCCGCGCCAGCTCCAGCAGCACCGCCGGACGCATCGCGCCCTCCAGATGGACGTGCAGCTCCACCTTGGGGAGGTGCAGCAGGAAGCGGTCGATGCTCATGCCGGAACGGGCGGCCGCAAACGTTGCCTGAGCCGCGCGATCACCGGCTCGGGAACGAGACCGGTCACGTCGCCGCCCAGGGCGAAGACCTCCTTCACCAATCGGCTCGAGAGATAAGTGTAGTCTTCCTTTGGCATCAGGAATACTGTCTCGACCCGCGGATTGAGCCGCCGGTTCATCAGCGCCATCTGGAACTCGTACTCGAAATCGGAGACCGCGCGCAGCCCGCGGATGACGGCGCTGCCGCCGACGCGGTCCATGAAATCGACGAGCAGGCCGGAGAAGCTCTCCACCCGCACCTCGGGACCCACCATCTCGCGGATCGCTTCCATCCGCTCCTCGACGGAGAACAGCGGCTTCTTGCCCTCGTTGCCCAGCACGGCCACCACCACCTCGTCGAACAGCGGCCGGCAGCGCTCGATGATGTCGAGGTGGCCGTTGTGGATGGGATCGAAAGACCCGGGATAGACGGCGATCCGTTGGCTCATCGCTCTGGGGTCATCACTTTATGGGATCAAGTTATGGGGTCAAATTGAAAGTGACGACGTTATACGCCGCGTCGGTGACGCGCAAGAGCCCGAGGTCCCCGGGTTTGCCGCCTTCGATCAGAAAGACCTCCGTGCGGCCGTCGATGAGGCCGTCGGCGGCGCGCACCGGCTTCCATTCCTCCGCGTTGACGCTGTACAGCGCTTCCCGCAGCGGGCTCGCGGCGTCGCGCACCGTCACCCGCAGGCTGCCGTCCTTCTCTTTCTCCGCCTTCACCAGCGCCGGCGGCGTGTGGTCGATGACCACCGGATCGCTCACCTGCTCGGCCGCCAGCACGCTCCCGGGATCGTTGGACGGCTTATCGGAGGCGCGCAGGCGGAAGCGGTAGACGCCGTCGGGAAGGGAGAGGGCGTCGAAGCTGTAGTACTCGTCCTTGAGGTCTTCCACCATCGGCAGCCACTTCCCTTTCCCGCTTTCGGATTGACGGAAGGAGAGATCGTAAACCAGATCGTCGCCGTTGGGATCGGCCGCCGCCCAGCGCAGCGTCTGGTAGCCCAACTTCCACAGCGCCTTGGTGCGGGCCCCGCCCTCGTCGTCCGGGGCGGGCGTGACGCTGGTGAAGATGCCTTCGCGGTTGGGATGCGCCGGCTCGTAGACCTGGTTGCTGGGATTGAAGTTGGTGGGCACCAGGATCTGCCCCGGGTCGAGCGCCGCCAGGGCGCCGATCTTCGGGCTCAGGTTTTCCTGGCGGTAGGAGAGCTCGGTCTCGTAGATGCGCGGCGAGGCGCCGTCGCCCGCCCGCAGCTCGGCCCGCCACTGCACGTAGCGGCCGTTCGGCACTCCGGCGAGCGCGATCTCCGTGCCTTCGCGCGGCTCGCTCCAGGCGGACCAGGTGCGGTCGGGCTCGGCGCTGACGCCGCTGCGGAAGGAGAACCGCACCGCGCCGCCGGCGGGCACCTCGCCCTGCCAGGAGAAGGTGCCGAAGCGCGCCACCTGCTCGGCGTCGAGCGCCGCGCTGGTGTAGGTGCCGGCGCGCTCCGTGCCCGAGGTGACGTGGAACAGCGCCGCGGCGTTGGTGGTGGCGAAGACCGGCCCGGGCTCGCCCGGCAGCACGGCCACGATCTGCCGCTCGTCGACGTCCTTCTCCAGGATCATCTGGCGGTCGGCCCAGCGGTAGAGCTTGCCTTCGAGGCCGGTGGCCACCCACAGCCGGCCGTCCTGCCAGAGGAGGTCGTACACCGTGTCCTCGGGGAAGCTCCACAGGCTCTCCACGACGCCGGAGGGCGAGATGGAGAGCACCTCGCTGCGCGTGCCGCCGCCGGGCGCGGCGCCCCGGCGCGCTGTTGCGGCGGACGGCTGATCGGCCGCCTCGAC
>DATBGJ010000039.1:0-8128 GCA_036558045.1 Thermoanaerobaculia bacterium | reverse complement strand
ACTGCCGCGAGAACCACATCTGCGGCGCCATCAGCTTCATCGGCAGCCTGCCCTTGATCGAGGAGGTGTTGGTAGGCGCGGACGTCTTCCTCCTCCCCTCGGAGAGCGAATCGTTCGGCCTCGCCGCCCTCGAAGCCATGTCCTGCGAGGTGCCGGTGATCGCGTCGGACGCCGGCGGCCTGCCGGAGGTGGTGGTGCACGGCGAGACCGGGTTCCTCTGCCCGGTGGGAGACGTGGACGCCATGGCGGCGGCGGCGCTGCGGCTGCTCACCGACGAGGACCTGCGGCGGCGGTTCGGCGCCGCCAGCCGGCGCCGGGCGGTCGAGGAGTTCAGCCAGGAGACCGTCGTGCGGCGCTACCGCTCCATCTATCAACGGGTGACCGGCCTGCCCTGAGCTCGGGATGGCCTCGTCTAAACCGATGAAATAGAAGTTGTTGAGCGATTTCTCGACGCCGGGCACGTCCTTGTCCCGACCCTCGGGGTTGTATAGACTCGCCGGGGCGAGTCCCCATGATTGTTCCCTGAAAGGAGAGGTCTGCGATGAGTGAACCGAACGTTCCGCCGCCGCCATCCTACACGCCGCCACCTCCGCCGACCGGGACCACGCCGCCGCCGGGCACGGCGAGCCCGAACCGGACCATCATGCTCGTCCTCGCCTATCTGGGCGTCCTGGCGGTGATCCCCTTCGCCATCGAGAAGAACGACCCTGAGGTCCAGTGGCACGCGAAGCACGGCATCGTCCTCTTCGTGGCCGAGATCATCCTCGGTTTCATCCTCGGGATTCTCACTCACATACCGCTCTTCGGCTGCCTGGCGGCCTTGCTGATCCCGCTCTACGGCCTTGCCTTGCTGATCTTCCACATCATTCTGATCATCAAGGCGGTGAACGGACAGCGCGTGATCATCCCCGGCATCAGTCAGTACGCCGATCGCTTCTAGGGGGTAGTGAGATGAGCGTAGCGTCTCCTGGACAACAGCAGTCGGCGAGCACCCAGGCCATCATGTCCTTGGTGCTTGGGATTCTCAGCATCGTGACCTGCTGTGGCATCCTGGCGCCGATTGCCTGGTATCTCGGCAGCCAAGAGCAGAAGGCGATCCGCGAGGGGCGTTCTCCCGCCGCCGGGGAAGGCCTGGCCAAGGCGGGGATGATCCTGGGCATCATCGGCACGGTCCTGCTGATTTTTGGCATCCTCTGGATCTTCTTCTGGGGGGGCATGGCCATGCTTTCCACCTGGACGAACCGGTAAGCGCCATGGCGGGCCCGGCCGCACGGCTCTGGCTTCTTGCGGGGGTCGTCGGCTTCGCCAGTCTCGCCATCCTGCACGTCTGGGTGCCCTCCACGGATGCCGCCGGCGCTTTCTGCCTCAGCCGGCGGCTCTTCCACCTCCCCTGCCCAGGCTGCGGCATGACCCGGGCGTTGGCGCACCTGGCCAAGGGCGAGTGGTCCGCAGCCCTGCACGATCATCCCCTGGCGCCGGCCCTGGCTCTGGAGGGAATTCTCGGCTGGGCGATCTGGGGTGTAGCGCTGGCGACGGCGCGCCCCTTTCGCCTGCCGCTCCGCTTCGACGCCATGCTGCTCGCCAACGCCGCCGCGCTCCTCGCGCTGTGGCTGGGACGGGCCGCGACCGGCACCCTGCCGTGGTGAGGCGTTAAAGTCACCCTCATGGATGCAGTCCGCCGGCGACGGATCCGAGCGTGGACCGTCGTCGCGCTCCTCCTTCTCGTCCTTGGCTTCGATCTGACCCGGGCGCCGGAGGATCAGCTCACCGCGCGTTTCCTCCTGGGTTCCATCCATCTCTACCAGGCGACGCTCTCGCCGCACATGGGGGCCCTGGGCGTCCGCTGCCGCTTCAAGCCGACCTGCAGCCACTACGGCGAGGCGGCGATCCGCAAGTACGGCGCCTGGAAGGGGAGTTGGAAGACCGCGTGGCGGGTGCTCCGCTGCGGTCCCTGGACGCCGGCGGGGACGGTGGATTATCCGTAGCTGTATGCTCCGCCCCATGGACCCCGACAAGATCGACTACCCGGCCATCATTCAGGATGCCTTGCGCGACGTCGTCCGCCGCGTGCTGGAGCAGGTGGCCGAGCACGGGTTGCCGGGCGAGCACCACTTCTACATCGGATTCCGCACGAACGCTCCGGGGGTGGAGGTGCCGCGCTTCCTGCGCGCGCAATATCCCGAGGAGATGAGGATCGTCCTGCAGAACCAGTTCTGGGGTCTGGAGGTCACCCCCGAGGCCTTCTCCGTGCTGCTGAATTTCGGCGGCTCCCGCCAGCGGCTCACGGTGCCTTTCGCCGCCCTCACCATGTTCGTGGATCCCTCCGCCAACTTCGGCCTGCCTTTCGGCATGGTCCCTGAGGCGGGCGCCGTCCCCCAGCCCGAAGCCGAAAAAGCACCGCCGGAAGCCGCTGAGGAGCGGCCGGCCGGGGTCATCCGGTTCGATCCTTCGCGGCGGCGTTGAGGCGTCCTGCCAAAGCGGCGCGAGCGTCCTCAGCAGGAGAGGGACGGGGCGCGCCGCGAGGTGAGACTGGGCGCTGAAGTTATGCTCCCTCAACAGCTTAGCGCTCGCTCTGGGGGAAATGGCATCCGCCTTGCTCCTGTTCACAGGGGAGACTGCAAGAAACGAGGAATCCGACCATGCGAAATCCAAGAACCAACACCCTCCTGCCGGCGCTCCTCTGCGCGGCGGCCCTCTTCACCTTCGCCTGCAACCGCGGCGAGGAGGAGCGCGCCGGACAGGTTTCGACCGCGCGTGAGACGACCTCCCAGGCGGAGGTCCAACCCCAACCCCAGGCGAACGAGCTGCGGCCCGAGCCGCAGTCGGTGGACATCCCGGCGGAGACGCCGCCGAACGTCAACGAGCAGCGCGCGGAGCTCGACGCCCAGGAGCGCAAGCTCGCCGCGAAGCAGGCGGAGCTCGACGCCCGCGAGCAGCGGCTGCGCGAGCGGGAGCAACGGTCGCGTCCCGCGTCGCCCCGCGCCACGGCGCCGGCGCCGAAACCGGAGCCCGAGCGCCGGGCTGACGTGACCCCGGCACCCGCTCCCGAGCCGGCGCGCGAGGAGCCGCGTCCAGAGCCCCGTGAGGAAACCCCCGAGCCGCCGCGGCTGACGACCGTCACCGTGCCGGCCGGCACGGTGCTCGACGCCGAGTTCACCCAGACGGTGGCGAGCAACACCAGCGCGCCCGGCGACTCGTTCCGCGCCCGCGTGGCGCACGACGTGACGGAGGACGGCGAGGTCGTCATCCCCGCCGGTTCCGAGATCCTGGGCGAGGTGACCGAGGCGGTGCCGACGCGCAAGGTCGGCGGCCAGGCGAAGCTGGCGCTGCGGTTCACCGACCTCGTGCTCCCCTCCGGCGCCACGGTGCCGATCGATGCTTCCTTCGTCCAGCAGGGGCGCAGCGAGACGGGCAAGGACGCCGCGCGGATCGGCGGCGGCGCCGCGGCCGGCGCCATCCTGGGCCGCGTCCTCAGCAAGGGGAACCGTTCCAAGGGAGCCGTGATCGGCGCCATCATCGGCGCCGCCGCCGGCACCGCGATCGCCTCCAAGACGCCGGGCGAGGAGGTCGTCATCCCCGACGGGACGGTGGTGAGCCTGAAGCTGGACAATTCCGTGGAGGTGCGGATCAGCAGGTGAGATTGCCCGGCCTGCGTCAAGCTTCCCCTCTCGGGGGGAGCGGGGAAGGAAAGGGGCGGGGAATCTCCCGCCCGTTCCGCCCCGTTCTCTCCTCCATGACCGAACCTTCAGCGACCCTTCCCCGCCGGCCGGCCCGCCAGGGGCTGTACGGCGGTCTCGTCTCCTCGCGGCAGACCAAGCCGCAGGAAGCGGCTTCCGATGCCGGCAAGAAGAAGACCGCCCTCAAGGCGCGCACCGTGCTCGACGACGCGATCGACCTGGTGCGGGCGCGCAAGGGCCGGCTGCTGCTGGGACTGCTGCTGATGGCGATCAACCGCCTCGCGGGGCTGGTCCTGCCCGGCACCACCAAGTACCTGCTGGACGACGTCATCGCCAAGGGCAACCGGCAGCTCCTGACGCAGCTCGTGCTGGTGGCGGGAGCTGCGACAATCCTCCAGGCCGTCACCTCGTTCGCGCTCTCCCAGGTGCTCGGCAAGGCGGCGCAGCGCTCGATCACCGAGATGCGGCGGCAGGTGCAGCGCCACGTGGGCCGCCTCTCCGTCGGCTATTTCGAGCAGACCAAGGCGGGCGCCCTGCTCTCGCGCGTGATGAACGACGCCGAAGGCATCCGCAATCTCGTCGGCACCGGCTTGGTGGAGATCGTCGGCGGCCTGGTGACGGCGGTGCTGGCGCTCGGCATCCTGTTCTACCTCAACGTCAAGCTCACCCTCGTGGCGCTCGCCGTGGTGTCGCTCTTCAGCTTCATCATGAAGTACGCCTTCACCACCCTGCGGCCGCTCTTCCGCGAGCGCTCGAAGATCAACGCCGAGATCTCGGGCCGGCTCACCGAGTCCTTCTCGGGCGTGCGGGTGGTGAAGGCCTATCAGGCCGAGCAGCGCGAGGCGCTGGTGTTCACCAAGGGCGCGCACCGGCTGTTCCGCAACGTGGCGCGCACGATGACCGGCTTCTCCGCCATCGGCGCCGCGTCGACGCTGCTGCTCGGCGTGATCGGCGTCGCCATGATGGCGATCGGGGCACAGGACGTCCTCGCCGGCCGGATGACGGTGGGCGAGTTCTTCTCCTTCACCCTCTATCTCGGCATGCTCGTGGGGCCGGTGGTGCAGATCGTCAACATCGGCAGCCAGATCACCGAAGCCTTCGCCGGCCTCGAGCGCATCCGCGAGATCCGCAACGAGATCACGGAGGACGCGGGGGAGGCCTCGCGCCGGTCCCTGCGCCGGGTCGAGGGGACGATCGAGTTCCGCGACGTCCATTTCGAGTACCAGGCCGGAACGCCGGTGCTCAAGGGCGTCTCGTTCGTCGCCTCGCCGGGCACCTCCACGGCGCTGGTGGGCCCCTCCGGGTCCGGCAAGAGCACCCTGATCGGCCTCGTCGCCGCCTTCCACCGCCCGACCGCGGGGCAGATCCTGGTGGACGGCCAGGACCTCGCCGAGCTGCGGCTCGGCGACTACCGTTCCCATCTCGGCGTCGTCTTCCAGGACAACTTCCTGTTCGACGGCACGGTGCTGGAGAACATCGCCTACGCCAGCCCTCACGCCTCAGAGGAGGAGGTGCTGCGGGCGGCGCGCATCGCCCATTGCGACGATTTCGTGGCCCGGCTTCCCCAGGGGTACGACACGATCGTCGGCGAGCGGGGCGTGAAGCTCTCGGGAGGCGAGCGCCAGCGCGTGGCGATCGCGCGGGCCATCCTGGCGGATCCCAGGATCCTCATCCTCGACGAGGCCACCTCCTCGCTCGACAGCGAGAGCGAGGCCCTCATCCAGGAAGGATTGGCGGAGCTGATGAAGGGGCGCACGACGTTCGTCATTGCCCATCGCCTCTCCACCATTCGCCGGGCCGATACCATCCTGGTGCTGGAGCAGGGAGAGATCATCGAGCGCGGCCGGCACGAGGAGCTGCTGGCGCTCGGCGGCCGCTATCACGCCCTCTACACCCGGCAGTACAACCTCGAGTCCAACCTCTTCCGCAATCCCGGCGAGGCGCCGCCGGAGGAGGAAGCCGAGACGCCGCGCGCCACCGCCGACGCCGCGGTGGGCCGGCTGCCGCTGATCCCGGCGTAAAGAGAAATGTCGAATGGCGAATGGCGAAGGACAAGCCAGGCCGTCCCTTCTTAATTCGCTATTCTTGATTCGCCATTGTCACTGAATCAGCCTCTCGAAACCCTGCTTCCGCTTGAGCTGCAGGGGCTTATCGGCAGTGCCGTAGTGGCCCTCATGGCCGGAGAGGTCGGTCGCCACGAGGTAGAGCTCCACCATGCCGTTGCGGTGAAAGCCGGGGTCGATCTTCACCGTGGAGTAGCCGCTGCGGGTGGTTTCCAACGGCAGACTCCGGAACTTGCCGCCCTGGGGACGGGCCAGGAGCTTCACGTCCTTCACCTGGTAATCGTCGGTGGCGCGGAAGCTCAGCTCCGCGACCGTGCCGCGGGAGTACTCGAGAAGGTAGCCGTCGCGCAGGACGATCTGCGGCGGTTCTCTGTCGAGCTGGGCGAGGAGGGCCTCGAGCCGCTGGCGGGCGGCGGCGAACCGGGGCGCGAGGTGCGGCGTCGGCGCGAGATCCCGGATGGCCTCGAGCCCATCCGCGGGCTTCCGCCGGCGCTCGAAGCCGGGGAGAGCGTCGAGCACGGCCTCCTGGGGTTTCTCATCGCGCTGATAGGTCTCGTAATGGCTGACCCGCTCTGTCAGGCCGGTCCGGTCCGGCCATGTGCGCTGGAGCGGGGCCAGCCGGGCCAGGGCTTCCGGATAGCGAGCGTCGCGGACGAGCGCCGCCGCCTGCGTCTCCAGGGCTTCGGCGGCCTTGCCGCGCAGGTTCTCGGGATCGCTCGCTCCCGGCAGCAGGGCCATCAGGGCGGCGAAGCGGTCCAGCACCTGGACGTGATCGCCGCGGCCGGCGGCCGTCCGCGCCTGGCTGTAGGCCTCAATGATGCCGCGGGCGCGATCGAGGTCGGCGCGCACCTCGGGAGCCGCCTCCTGTCCGGCGCCGGCCTCGACGGCGGCTTGGAGGACCTCCAGGTTTCCCGTCTTCAAGCCGCTCGCGAGATCGGCCGGCAGCCGTTCCAGGGCGGCGAGAGCGAGCGTCTGCTCGATGGCGGCGAGCTCGCGGCATTGCTGCGGCGAGAGGAGACCCTGCTCGCCGAAATGGATCGACCGCAGCACCCGGCGCGCATGCAGGTCCTCGCCCGCGGCGAGATAGAGCTTCGCCTCCTCCAGCCGCGCGAGAGGCGGCTGCGTGGGCACCTGCGGCAGCGCCGCCCGGGGCGCCGGTGGAGCGGGCGGCGGGGCTTGCGGGCGCCGCAGAATCCACACCGCGGCCAGCACGCAGAGCACGACCAGGGCGGCCGCCGCTCCCAGGATGGCCGGCCGGCGGTAGAAGGGGAGGACGGCGGATTCGGACGGCTGCCGTGCGGGCGCCGGCGCGGCCACCGCCGCCGCTGCCGGCTTGCCCTTTCCAGCCGGAGTGAACGAAGCGGGCCGGGGCGGTGGAGGCGGCACCGAGAGGAGAGCGTTGAGGATCTCGTCGTTCACCTCCGAGAGCACATCCCCCGGCTCCTCCTCAGCCGCTTCCTTCAAAGGCTGGGGAGCGGGCAAGGGTTGGGGATCAGGCGAGGGCAGGGGAGCGGAGAGCGAGGGCTCGGACGCGCCGGGAATCCAGGCGTCCGGGATCATCAACGGCGTCCCGGTGGGCTCGCCGATAGCCAGGCGCAGGGCCTCGCGGAAGTCCCGCGCCGCCGGCCGCTGGCCGGGGTTCGGGCGCAGGGAGCTCTCGAGCGCCTGCCGCAGGGCTTCGTCGTTCTCCAGCGCGAAGCTCACCGCGAGCGGCATCTGCACCACCGGAGGCTCCGCGAAGCTGACGTTGGCTCCCAGGGCGTGGCAGGCCGTGAGGGCGAGCGAATAGAGGTCGGCGCGCCCGTCCGCCGGCGCCGAATCGGCGAGCTCCGGCGCCAGGAAGCGCGCGTTCTCCGGTGCGACAGCTCCCGCACCCCGCGGGCGGAAGAGAGCGGTGGCGAGGCCCAGCAGCACGACGCGCTCGCCTCTTCCATCGTGCACGACGAGGAGGTTGTCAGGCGAGACGTTGTGATGCGAGAGCCCGTGGCCGGCCAGCGCCTCCAATCCCTCCAGGGCCTGGTCGATCAGAGAGAGGAGGTGCGCCGGCGGGCCGCCGGCCAGGGTGTCGAAGCCTTTCCCCTCCAGCAGCTCGAGCACCAGGAAGGCGCTGCCGTCGGTGGTGAAGCCGGAGTCGAGCGCGGCTGGAAGGTTGGGGTGCCGGAGCTCGGCGAGCGTGGCGGCCAGCCTTTCGAGCTCCGGCACCATCGCGAACCCGGGCGAGGACCCGGTGGTGACGAGCTTGACCGCCACGGTCCGCCCCGAGACGAGGTCGGTCGCCTGCAGGACGGTCCCGAATCGAGTCGATTTCAGGATCTTCTGGAGCTTGTAGCGCTCGGCGAGCTCGCGGAGCTGCATTCCGTCGATCCTCTCCCGGGATCGGTCGAAGAG
>DATBGJ010000038.1:0-2819 GCA_036558045.1 Thermoanaerobaculia bacterium | reverse complement strand
CCTGGCCGCGCACCGGTTCGCGCAACGTACGGACCCAGAAGGCGAGCAGCAGGCCGGGCAGACCGACGGCGAGAAATGCCACGTGCCAGCCGTGCAATCCGAGAGGCGGCGTGGTTCCCGCCCAGGCGGCGTCCCAGCGGTCGACGATGAGGCCGCCGATACCCAACCCCAGGCCGGCACCGATGTAGATCCCGCTCGAGTAGACGGCGAGGGCGGTAGCCCGCCGCGCCTTAGGAAAGTAATCCGAGAGCAACGAGTAAGCCGCCGGGCTGGCGCTCGCCTCACCGATGCCGACGCCGAAGCGCGCCAGCGCCAACTGGACGAAGCTGCGAGCGAATCCGGAGAGCACGGTCATCGCGCTCCAGGCGGCGAGGCCCCAGGCGATCAGCCGCCGGCGGTCCCACACGTCGGCCAGGCGGCCGAGCGGAATGCCGAAGATGGCGAAGAAGACGGCGAACGCGGTGCCGTAAAGAAAGCCCATCTGCGCGTCAGTGGAGCCCAGATCCGCCTTGATGCGCTCGGCGAGGATGGAGAGGATCTGGCGGTCGATGAAGTTGAAAACGTAGACGACCACCAGGACGCCGAGCACGTAGCGTGGATAGCGGTCAGGCTTCATGTCGCCAGCAGGTCGAGCAGGAGACGCGACAGCTCCCGCGGGCAATGCACCTGCGGCATGTGGCCGCAGCGAGGCAGCGGATGGAGACGCGCGTTCGGCAGGAGCGAGGCGAGCCGGCGCCCGTAGTCGAGCGGCAGCACGCCGTCCTCCTCGCCCCAGATCAGCTCCACCGGCACCTTGATTTCCCCCGCTTTGGTGTCGAGGAAATCCTCAGCGCGCAGGCCGGCCAGCAGACGCGAACCCGGTCCGGCGGCCACCCTCTTCACCAACTCGTCGAGCTCCGCGTCGGAAGGCACCGGCAAATGAGGGCCGCGGATCGCCGCCACCAATCGCCGCGCCTCGTCGCGGTCCTTGGGGCTGAAGGGCACCTTAAGGACGGCGAAGATGCCGGAGCTGCTGATGCCGATCACGCGTTCGACGCGCTCAGGATGTCGCAGCGCGTAGAGGAGGGATACCCAGCCGCCCAACGAGTTGCCGATCAGGGTGACCGGCCGGCCTGGGCTCCGCGCCTCGAGAAGCGCGCCGAGGCTCTCCGCGAGATCGCCCACCGGCAGCGCTCCCTCCGCCGGACCGCTCTCGCCGTGGCCGGGAAGGTCCGGAATGAGCAGGTGATAGCGCCGCGCGAGAGCCGGCACCACCGCCTGCCAATCGCCGGCCTGGCTGCCGCTGCCGTGAAGGAGCACCACGGTCTTGCCCTCACCGCCTTCGTAGTAATGGAGCACACCGAGCGGATCCGCGATGGTGCTGGCGCGCAGGCCGGCCTTTACTAAGGCGGCTCGAGTATCCGCGGGCGTTGCTAACTGGGGTAAGCGGGGCTCAGGGGTATGGGCGGCGCAACTCGCGAGAAGGCAAAGCGAGCTGAGCGCCAGGATCGGGACCATGCGCCTCGTACCAGTGTAGCTCGGCACGCCGAATGGAGCCATTTTCAAGCTCGATCATACCAATGCCCTTCCGTTTGCGCCAATGGAAGGGACCCACTCCCTACCGCTCCGCCGGCACCGCCGCCAGCCGGCCCTTCAGGTGAGAGACGATCTTCGGGCCGTGGTCGCGGGAGTTCTCGATGAAGATCTTGTCGGTCGCGCGGCCGGCCTGCAACGTGCCGGCGATGTAGAGCCCCGGGACGTTCGACTCGCAGGTCTCGGGATCGTAGGCCGGGATCAGAGACGCGGGATCCACCTCGACGCCGCAGCGCCGCTCGAAGTCGGCGTCCGGCACGTAGCCGATCAGCACGTAGGCGGCCTGTGCGGGCAGCAACTCGGGTCCGTCCGGCGTCTCGAGCTCGACCGCTCCCTCCGGCAGGAAGGCGCGCACGAGGGTGTTGAAGTGCGCGGGGATGGAGCCCTCCTCGATGCGGTTTTCCATGTCCGGCTTGAGCCAGTACTTGACTCCGGCTTTAAGCCCCGGCCCGCGATGGACCAGCCTCACCCGCACGCCGCTGCGCCAGAGATCGAGCGCCGCCTCGACGGCGGTGTTGCCGGCGCCGATCACCACCACGTCCTGCCCGAAGTGCGGAAAGGGCTCCTTGTAGCGAAATGAGACCCAGGGGAGGTCTTCGCCGGGGGCGCCCAGCCGCCGCGGGTTCACGAAGTAGCCGGTGGCGATGGCCACCGCCCGGGCGCGCAGAGTGCGCGGCCCCAGGCGCTCGCGGCGCGTATGGACCATGAACGTCTCGCCCTCCTTCTTCACCTCCAGCACATCCTCGTACAGGGCCAGAGGAACCTTGTAGTGATCCACCACGAACCGGTAGTAGGCGAGGGCCTGGCGCCGGGTCGGCTTGTCGTCCGGGATGGTGAAGGGGACGTTCGCGATCTCCAGGCGATCGCGCGTGGTGAAGAACTCCATGAACGTGGGATAGCCCTGGATCGCCGCGGTCAGAGGCCCGCGGTCCACCAGCAGCACGGACAAGCCCTGCCGGCGCGCCTCGGCACCGATGGCGATGCCGGTGGGCCCGGCGCCGACGACGAGAAGATCGAGAATTTCGTTCAAGAAAGGCTCCTTTTCGGCTACTTCTTCCACAGATAGAAATGGTCGACCGGCCCGTGTCCATTCCCCTTCCCCACCGGATAGGCCGCGGCCATGGCGCCTTGCAGATACTCGATGGCGCCTTCGACGGCTCGTGCAAGATCCTCTCCCGCTCCCAGGCGCGCGGCGATGGCGGAGGAGAGGGTGCAGCCCGTGCCATGGGTGGAGAAGGTATGGAGGC
>DATBGJ010000037.1:0-15886 GCA_036558045.1 Thermoanaerobaculia bacterium | reverse complement strand
CGAGATGGGACAGCGGTACGTGAAGCTGCTGCAGGCGTCGATCCGGCCCGAGAAAGGTTTCACGTTGGATGTCAGGGCGCTCGAGCATTTCGGATATCGTCTTTATATCCACGTGTACTACGCCTTTTCCTATTACGCCTTCAAACGGATCGACGGTCTCGCAGGCCTCCTCCCTGCCATAGCGGTGCGCAACCGCATGGCGCTGGTGCCGTCGGGCCTGGGGAGGGAGCTGGAGCTCAACTGGAACGACCAGCTCGCCTCGCCCTTCACGCCGCTCGAGATGGGCGGCGCGGCCGAGGTCGATTTCAGCGATCCGGCGGCGGTCTCCACCGCCCTGGCGCAGGTCGCCCAGACGACGCGCGCCGACCTTTTGCAGGAGATCCGGGCTTATACGAGCCGCCGCAACCCCGCCGACGTCGATCTGCCGACGCTGGCGCGCGACATGGACGTCGAGATCGGCTTTCTCCAGCACCTCTCCGCCGCCGACGGCTTCGAGCAGGCCCTCTATGAACAGCTCATCTGCGAGATCGCTCCCAAGAAGATCGCTTTCGACCGCTGGACGAAGGTGATCCTCTCCGTGCGCAACGACTCCGACGTCTCGCTCTCCAACCTGCAAGCGAAGATCTCGGGTCCGGTGGAGGTCCTGCCGACGCGCATCCGTATCAACGTCCCCGCGCGGTCTGCCGCCGCCGTGCCGATCTCCTTGAACCCGACCCGGCGGGGAGAGTTTCCTCTCGAGCTCGTCCTCGTCCGGCCGGACGAGCAGGTCTTCAGCTCCTGGTTGCCGGAAAAGTACCTCTGGCTGGAGGTCGACTGAGGTCAGTCGACGCGCACCCAGAGCTTCGCTCCCAGCTCGCGGAACAGCTCGACCCAGCGCGCGGCTTCCGGATCGGTTGCCGCGCGCTGCCGCCGCGCGGGGTACTCCGTCTGCAGCATGCCGTAGTAGACGTTCTGCGTCTGCCACAGGTTGACCGGTACCTTGAGGGAGGTCACGAGCCCCACGAGCTTGAGGAGCCGCTCCAGCAGCGCGAGATCGTCCGGCCGCTCGCGCAGGCTCCCGGCCAGGCGCTCCAGGGAGCGGCCGAGGGCGAGGCCGAGGCCGGGCGCGTCCACCTCCAGCCCCCAGGCCTGCGTTTCCCGGAAGAGCTTCCCCACCACTTCGGAATCGACGGAAGGGTCTTCGAACGCCCGGCGGAGGTCGCGGTTGAGCAGAAAGCCGGCGGCGGTGAGCAACGGGCGGGGAATCGGCACGCTGAGGTCGTGCAGGAAACGCATCAGCGGCGCGTGGCGGCCGTAGAGCTGGCGCAGCTCGCCTTCCACGTCCTCCATCGTCGAGGCCAGGACGAGGTCGAGCACCCGGCGCTGCTCGTCGCGGAAGAGCGACTTGAGCGAGTGGCGGGAGTTGGCGAACTGCGCGTCGAGCAGGCGGACGACCTGCGCCAGGTCGCCGCGCTCGAAGGTGCTCCCCGCCTCGTCCATGAAGGCGGAGAAGGCTTCGTCCTCCCCGGGCTCCCCCACGCCGGCGGTCAGGTTGGGATCGCCGAAGTGCAGCACGCCGAAGGCCAGCCGCGCCGCATCGCCGGTGATCTGCGAGGTGAAGCGCGCCCGGCCGAGCGCCAGACGGGCGTTGCCGGCGGCGAAGGTGCGGTACTGCTCACGCTCCACGGCGAAGCAGTAGATCGACGCCTGCTGCGGGAACTCCTCGAAGAGCGACGTCACGGCGTAGTGGGCGGCCAGCCGCGGCAGGTCGACGGCCGCCGGCTCGACGAAGCGATGGAAGACGTCGCGCCCGTCGCCCATCTCCGCGATGTTGCTCTTCGCCGCCGCCAGCCGATCGAGGAAGCCTGCGCGCAGTGGATCGCCGAAGAGCTCCTCGGCGAGCTGCAGGGCGCGCCCGGCGTACTGCAGGACCTGCACGGTCTCGATGCCCGAGAGCTCGTTGAAGAACCAGCCGCAGCTCGTGTACATGAGCATGGCGTGGCGCTGCGCTTCGAGGAGCTTGAGGGCGCGCATCCGCTCCTCGCCGCGCAGCTCCCGCCCGGCGTGCCGCGCCAGGAAGCGCGAGACGTTCTCCGGCGAGCGGTCGAGCAGCACGTCGATATAGCCGTCGCGCGCCGCCCACGCATCCGCGAACAGCTCGCCGCCGGCGGTCTCGAACGCCGGCGCCATGCGGTCGCGCAGCCAGTCGAGCGCGTCGCGCAGGGGCTGGCGCCAGCTCTGGTTCCACCCCTCCTCGCCTCCCGTGTGGCAGCCGCAGTCGGTGTGCCAGCGGCCGACGCCGTGCGCGCAGCTCCAGGCGGTGTTCTCCTTGATCTCGACCTCGTGATCCGGCGGGAAGCGCTCCAGGAACTCCCCGTAGTTGGTGAGCTTGGCGCCGTCGCCGGAGTCCAGCCGCAGCAGCGCGTAGGAGAGCGCCATGTCGCCGTAGCGGTGGTGGTGGCCGTAGGTCTCGCCGTCGGTCGCGATGTTGACCAGGCGCGGGCGGTCGTCGCCGGAGAAGGCGCCGCGCAACCGCTCGACGAGCTTCTCGCCGTTGTCGAGGAGCTTCTCGTAGGCCACCGCCTTGGCGATCGGTCCGTCGTAGAAGAACAGCGCGATCCGGCGGCCCGAGGGCAGGTTCAGGAAGTACGGCAGCGACGGATCGATGCGGTCCTCGCCTTCGAAGGCGTGCCACTCGCCGCCGGGCGGCCGCACCCGCGCCGCCTGCGTCTGCGCCAGGATGGTGAAGTGCAGGCCGTGCTCGGCGAGGATCTCGAGGCTCTCCAGATCCACCGCCGTCTCCGGCAGCCACATGCCTTCCGGCGCGCGGCCGAAGCGGTGCTCGAAGTCGCGGAGCCCCCAGATCACCTGCGTGCGCTTGTCGCGCGAGTTGCACAGCGGCAGGATGGCGTGCCCGTAGGCTTGCGCGAGCGCCGAGCCGTGGCCGGAGAAGCGCTCGCGGCTCTCGCGGTCCGCCGCCAGCACCGCCTCGTACGTCTGGCGCTGCCCGTGCTCCAGCCACGAGAGCAGCGTCGGCCCGAAGTCGAAGCTGATGCGGGCGTAGTTGTTGACGATGCTGGCGATGCGCCCCTCGCCGTCGAGCACGCGCGCGGCGGCGTTGGGAGCGTAGGACTCGGCGGCGATGCGCTCGTTCCAATCGTGGTAGGGATAAGCCGAGTCCTGCAGCTCGATCGCCTCCAGCCACGGGTTCTCCCGCGGCGGCTGATAAAAATGGCCGTGAATACAGACGAAGCGCTGCATCAGCCGGCGAGCTCGCCCGGAATGGAGTCCTCGGTCTCGTCCGTCAGATCTGTCAGATCCTTGGCATCCTTGGCATCCTTTTCGTCCTTTTCCCGCTGCAGGAAAAGCACCCCCAAAGGAGGCAGGCTGAGCGCCAGCGACTGCGGCCGGCCGTGCGTGGCGATCGGCTCGGTCTCCACGCCGCCCAGGTTGCCCACGCCGCTGCCGCCGTACTCGGCGGCGTCGCTGTTGAGGACCTCCTTCCAGAGGCCGGGCCCGGGAACGCCGATGCGGTACTCCGGGCGCGGCACGGGCGTGAAGTTGAACACCACGGCCACCGGCTCGCTCCGCGTCTTCCCCCGCCGCAGGAAGGCGATGACGCCGTGGTCCGCGTCCGAGCCGTCGATCCACTCGAAGCCTTCCGGATCGCAGTCCAGCTCGTGCAGCGCGGGCTCCTGGGCGTAGAGCCGGTTCAGGTCCTCCACCCAGCGCGCGATGCCGGCGTGCGCGGGATCTTCCAAAAGATGCCAGTCGAGGCTCGCGTCGTGGTTCCACTCGCGCCACTGCGCGAGCTCGGCGCCCATGAACAGCAGCTTCTTGCCCGGCTGCGCGTACATGTGGCCGAAGAGCAGGCGGAGGGTGGCCAGCTTCTGCCAGACGTCGCCCGGCATCTTGTTGAGCAGCGAGCCCTTGCCGTGGACGACCTCGTCATGGGAGAGAGGGAGCAGGAAATTCTCGCTGAAGGCGTAGACCGACCGGAAGGTGATCTGGTTGTGATGGTAGCGGCGGTGGATGGGATCGTGCGCCAGGTACTTCAGGGCGTCGTGCATCCAGCCCATGTCCCACTTGTAGCCGAAGCCCAGGCCGCCGACGTAGACCGGGCGCGACACCATCGGCCAGGCGGTCGACTCCTCGGCGATCGTCTGCACGTCGGGGAAGCTGTCGCAGACCTTCTCGTTGAAGCCGCGCAGGAAGGCGATCGCCTCCAGGTTCTCGCGGCCGCCGTATTGATTGGGGATCCACTCGCCGGCCTTGCGCGAGTAGTCGAGGTAGAGCATGGAGGCCACGGCGTCCACCCGCAGCGCGTCGGCGTGGTAGCGCTCCAGCCAGAAGTGGGCGCTGCTGATGAGGAAGCTCCGCACCTCGGGACGGCCGTAGTTGAAGATCCAGCTCGACCAGTCGGGATGGAAGCCCTTGCGCGGATCGGCGTGCTCGTAGAGGTGCGTGCCGTCGAAGAAGGCGAGGCCGTGCTCGTCGCCCGGAAAGTGCGAGGGCACCCAGTCGAGGATGACGCCGATCCCCTCCTGGTGCAGGTGATCGACGAGGAACATGAGGTCCTGCGGCGTGCCGTAGCGGCTGGTGGGCGCGAAGTAGCCGGTCGTCTGATATCCCCAGGAGCCGTAGAAGGGGTGCTCCATGATGGGCAGCAGCTCGACGTGGGTGAAGCCGAGCTGCTTGACGTGGCCGGCGAGGAGCGGCGCGACCTCGCGGTAGGTGAGGAACCGGTCTCCCTCCTCCGGCACGCGCATCCACGAGCCGAGGTGGACCTCGTAGATCGACACCGGCGCGGCAAGCGCCAGCTTCTCCCGGCGCGCCAGCAGCCAGTCGGCGTCCCACCAGTCGTATTCGAGGTCCCAGACGACCGAGGCGCGCAGCGGCGGCGTCTCGGCGTAGAAGGCGAACGGATCGGCCTTGTCCGCGCGGTAGCCGCGGTGGCGCGAGACGACGTGGTACTTGTACTTCACGCCCGGCAGCACGCCGGGGATGAAGAGCTCCCACACGCCGGAGCCGCCGCGCGCGGACATGAGGTGCGCCCGCTTGTCCCAGCCGTTCCAATCGCCGATCACCGAGACGTGCTCGGCCTCGGGCGCCCAGACGGCGAACCAGGTGCCCTCCTTGCGGCCCTTGGTGCCGGCGTGCGCTCCCAGCTTGTCGTAGAGACGGTAGTGGGTGCCTTCGTTGAAGAGGTAGAGGTCCTTTTCCGTGATGGGGCGGGGCATGATGATGAATGAAGAATGGCGGATGGCGAATAGCGAATGAAGAAAGGGGCTCCCCTTCGCTATTCTGAATTCGCTATTCTGAATTCCCTCCTTTCCGCCTCAGCTCATCCACCTTCTTCAACGGCTCGACGACGTCGGCCCGCGTCGAGAATTCCTCGAACGAGAAGCGCGCCTTGCGCTGCCAGTTCGGCCGCTCGGTGTGCGTGCCGGGCACGTTCTGCGGCTCCGTCTCCAGCCACAGGTCCTCCAGGTTCACCAGCATCATGTGCGCCGGGCTCGCCGCCAATTCCTCCAGGCAGCCCCGCAGCAGCGCCGCCTCGCCGGCGCCCACGGCCTGCTCCAACGCGCGGTGGATCTCCCGCCGGCGCTCGCGCTCCTGGCGCACCTCCTCTTCGCTGAAGAAGCCGAGGCTGTGGAGCTCGCCCACGTCCCGCGCCTGCAGATACGCCTCGAAGGTCGGCATGTCGTGCGTGTTGAGGCTGGCCACGCAGCGGGCCGGCGGCTCGCGCAACGGCTGGCTCCCCGGCTGCAGCTCGTACTGCACGACGTACATGCCGAGCACCTCGTGGCGCTCCATCGCCTCGTTGACTCCGGGCGGCACCGTGCCCAGATTCTCGCCCACGATCACGGCCTGGTGGCGATGGCTCTCCAGCGCCAGCACGGCGTAGAGCTCCTCGGCCGGATAGGTGACGTAGACGCCGCCGGCGGCGTCCATCCCCTGCGGGATCCAGAACAGCCGGTGGAGCTGCATGACGTGGTCGAGGCGCAGCACGCCGGCGTGTTCCAGGTGGTGACGCAGGCAGGCGATGAAGTGGTCGTAGCCGCGCTCGCGCAGGCGTTCGGGGCGAAGCGGCGGGAAGCCCCAGTTCTGTCCCTTGGTGAACAGCGCGTCGGGAGGCGCGCCCGCCGCCACTCCCTGCGCGAAGAGATCGGGCTCGCGCCAGACGTCGTAGGCGCTGCCGTGCACGCCGAGCGGCATGTCGAGGTAGAGGCCCGGGCCGCGGCGCCGCGCCTCTTTCGCCAGGGCGCGGACCTGCTGGTCGGCGGCCCACTGGGTCCACAGGTAGTAGCGGAAGTCCTCCTCGTCGTAATCGGCGGCGGCGAGCGTGCCCTCCCGCAGCCGCTCGGGCCAGGACTGCCAGGGCTCGCCCCGGCGGTCGCCCACGGCGCGGAAGGCGGCGTACGTCCCGAGCTCTGCCTTGCCGGCGACGAAGGTCTCGAACTCCTCCTGCCGCGCGTCCGGCCGCGAGAAGAAGCGGTTCGCGAGCTCCTCCAGCACGCGGCGCTTCAGCGCCATCAGACGCGGATAGTCGACGCGCGGCGCGGCGCGCAGCGCCTCCAGCTCGCGCAGGAATTCGGGCGACTCCAGCAGCCGGCGGGCGGGCAGGCAATCCTCCATCTCCGGCAGCCGCCGCGGATCCACGTAGAGCTCGTTCCAGAACAGGCGCGAGGCCGGCGCGTACGGGCTGGGATCGCACGGCTCGTCGAGGAACGCCGCGAGCATGGGGAGGGTGGCCACCATGCCGCCGCCGAGCCCGGCCGTCCACTCGGCGAGCGTCTCCAGGTCCGAGAAATCGCCGGCCCCCCAGCTCCGCGCGGTGCGCAGGGCGTAGAGCGGCAGGAAGACGCCCCAGAGGGGTTTGTCGTCGTCGCGCGTGAAGCAGCGGCTCGGCGCCGAGATGACCAGGGTCTCGGCGCTGCGGCCGCCGTGCTCGACGACGAGCCGGTGATAGCCGAACGGCAGCGGTTCCGGCAGCGAGAGATGACTTCCGGGGAGGCTCCCGCCGCGCCGCTCGCCCCCCTGGAGATCGAGATGGTAGGCGAACGCTCCGTCGCCGGCGCCCGGCCGCAGCTCGATGGCCGGCGGATGTCCGTCCCAGGCGACGACGACCGGTTCGAGGAGCTGGCCGGCGAGCTCCTCGCGGCGCTCGCGCAGGGCCGCGGGCACGTCGGCCATGCCGTCGACCGGCGCCTGCAAGGCCCGCAGCGCGCCGAGCAGGGATTCAGGGCTCGCCTCCACGAACTGGCCCAGCGCGTCATGGTAGGAAGCCTGGACGCCGTAGAGCCCGGCCAGGGTGAGCAGGTCGTCGCGTTCGCTCGGCAAATCCCTCCCTCCGTGCTGCGGTCACTCTCCCAGGATCTGCCGGATGCCCTGCAGCGGAATGCGGACCCAGTCCGGGCGGTGATCCAGCTCGTAAGCGATCTCGTTGACCGCCCTCTTCAACAGGTAGGAGTCGAGCAGGATGGCGGTCTCCTCCGCGGCGGGCGGCAGGAACGACGCTCCGCGCGCCCGCTGCAGATACGCCTGGAGAAAGGCCGCCGAGACCCAGCGCTCCCAGAGCAGGGCCCAGCCCTCCAGCGCCGGCAGCGACTCCGGAGGGATCATGCCGGCCGCCGTCTCCTCGAAGAGCTTGACATAGGCCGCGTACTGGAAGGAGCGCAGCATGCTGGCCACGTCGCGCAAGGGCGAACGCTTGAGGCGCCGCTCGGAGAGCGAGCGCCACGCCTCGCCCTCGAATTCGAGGATCACGAAGTCCCGGCCGGTGTACAGCAGCCGGGCCAGATGATAGGCCCCATGGATGCGGATCCGCTGCGCGGCGAGCCGTCGTTCCGTCAGGCGCCGGAACCGCTCGATGATCCGCTCCTCGGCCGCCAGCACCTGCTCGGCCGCCTGGCGCACCGGCGGCGAGAGGCGCTGCAGGTTCTGCCGCAGGAGCCGGAAATTCTTCTTGACCACCGAGCGCATGGAATCGTAGAGCGACCGCTGGTAGAGCTCCGAGAAGGGCTCGGGCTCGAAGTCCTTGCCGGCGCCGGAAGCCAGCGCGATGTGCAGCTCGGCGGTGCTCTCGCCGAGCAGCCGGACCGTCGGCAGATAGGTGCCGATGCGCTCGAAATCTTCGCCCGGGATCTGGCGCTCCGCCAGCTCGATCAACGGCTCGTCGGGTACGGAAGCCTGATCGACGAGGCCCCAGACGGCGAGGACGCGCTCGAAGTAGCGTCCGAGGGCATCCAGGGTATAGCTCCAGGCATCTCCCTCGTTGGCCACGAACTCGCGCAGGATGCCGAGGGTCATCGGCTCGCTCCGCCGCTCCTGGATCTCCAAGGCCCCGGCCACCCGCGGGGTATGGCGGAAGTCGGTCTGCTCGGTCAGAAAGCGGCCGATCTCCAGGTCGGGGTGGATCCCCGGCTCCAGCTTGCGCAGCAGCTTGAGGATGAGCCGGTTGCCGAAGCGCACCGAGGTTTCGCTCCGCCCGGCCCGCAGCGGCAGAGCGGCGTCGCCGCGGATCTCCGGGAAGACCGACAGGGCCGTGGCCACCAGCTCGCCGCGCTGCCCGCGGAAGCGCTCTCCCCGGGCGATCGCCGCCACCAGTTGTCGGGAGAATCCGGGCTCGCCGAACGGATCGTAGAGCAGGCCGGTGCCTTCCGGCACGTCGGACTCCAGCCGCGCCACGACCGGCGGCGAGCCGGCGCGGCGCAGGCGCCCTGCCAGCTTGGGGTCCGCGTCCGGGGCGAACGCGAGCGGCAGCGTATAGGTCTCCGGCTCGCCCTCCGCGTAGTCCACGCCCAGCAGGACCACCGCCGCGTCGCCGACCGGAATGGCCTCCGTGATCTCGACCTCGCGCAGCATGCGCGCGGCGCCGCCGAACCAGCGGCGCGAGGGCAGGACGTCGAGCAACGCGGTCTCCAGATCCTTGCGGCCCTTTCCCGTCAGCCAGCTCCACCATGAGCCTTCGCCGGCGAGGACGGGAATGCGGGGCTCCGCCAGCGCTCCCGGCGCTCCCTGTCCCGCGCGGCGGAACTGCGCCGGATCCTGCGCCAACGCGAACCAGAAGAAGGAATGGGGGCTGAGGACCAGGCCGTAGCCGGCGGCGCCGATCCTGGGGAACGCCGAGCGTCCGAAGAGCTCGACCGGCGTCATCTCCGCGAAGGCCGAGAGATCCAGCTCGGCGTACTGGGCGAAGCGCGAGAGGTTCGCCACCACCAGCAGCGTCTCCGTGCCGTAGCGGCGGAGGAAGGCGAGGACGCGGTGGTTCTCGGGCTGGAGGAACTCGATGCTGCCGCGGCTGAACGCCGGATGGCGCTTGCGCAGCGCGATCATGCGCCGCGTCCACCACAGCAGCGAATGGGGATTGGCCTGCTGCGCCTCGACGTTGACCGCCTCGTAGTGATACTCGGGATCGACGATCACCGGCAGGTAGAGCCGCTGCGGATTGGCGCGCGAGAAGCCGGCGTTCTTGTCCGCGCTCCACTGCATGGGCGTGCGCACGCCGTTGCGGTCGCCGAGATAGAAGTTGTCCCCCATGCCGATCTCGTCGCCGTAGTAGAGCACGGGCGTGCCGGGCAGCGAGAAGAGCAGGCCGTTGAGCAGCTCGATGCGCCGCCGGTCGTTGCCCAGCAGCGGCGCCAGGCGCCGGCGGATGCCGACGTTGATGCGCTGGTCGCGGTCCGCCGCGTAGACGCGGTACATGTAGTCCCGCTCCTCGTCGGTGACCATCTCCAGCGTCAGCTCGTCGTGATTGCGCAGGAAGATGGCCCACTGCGCCTTCTCCGGGATCGGCGGCGTCTGCTGCAGGATGTCGATGATCGGGTAGCGGTCCTCCATGCGCACCGCCATGAAGAGGCGCGGCATGACCGGGAAATGGAAGGCCATGTGGCACTCGTCGCCGCCGGTCGCGGCATCGCCGAAGTAGGCGATCGAATCTTCGGGCCACTGGTTGGCCTCGGCGAGGAGCATGCGCGCGCGGAACCTCGCGTCCACGTGCGCGCGCAGCTTCTTCAGGAAGACGTGCGTCTCGGGCAGGTTCTCGTTGTTCGTCCCCTCCCGCTCGTAGAGATAGGGAACGGCGTCGAGGCGCAGGCCGTCGACGCCCATCTCCATCCAGAAGTCGAGGGCCTTGAAGATCTCCTCCTGCACCGCGAGGTTGTCGAAGTTGAGGTCCGGCTGGTGCGAGAAGAAACGGTGCCAGTAATAGGCGTTGGCCACCGGGTCCTTCGTCCAGTTGGAGGCCTCCGTATCGGTGAAGATGATGCGCGTGCCGGCGTACTTCTTGTCCGTGTCGCTCCACACGTAGAAGTCGCGCTCCGGGCTCCCCGGCGGCGCCAGGCGCGCGCGCTGGAACCACGGATGCTGGTCCGACGTGTGGTTGATCACCAGCTCGGTGATCACCTTGAGGCCGCGCCGGTGCGCCTCGTCGAGGAAGAGCTTGAAGTCCTCCAGCGTACCGTAGGCCGGATGGACGTTCGTGTAGTCCGAGATGTCGTAGCCGTCGTCGCGCCAGGGCGAGGGATAGAACGGCAGCAGCCAGATGGCCGTGACCCCGAGGTCGCGCAGGTAGTCCAGCTTCGAGGTCAGGCCCTGGAAGTCGCCGCGGCCGTCGCCGTCCGAGTCGAAGAAGGCGCGGACGTGGACCTCGTAGATGACGGCGTCCTTGTACCAGAGCGGATCGCCGCCGCGCTCCTCCCGCCGCGGTTCGTCCCCCGTCACGGTCTGCGTCGTCTCCTCGGAGAGAATCGTCACGTTCAAATCCTTCACGGATCGGCTTGGGCCGCGGATCGGCCCGCGGGCCGGAGCCGGAAGAGGTTGCGCGATCCGTGCCAGGGGCGCGGGCCGCGCGACTTCGCGATATGGTTTACCAGAGTTGGACCGGGAAGCGCCAGCTCGGAGCCCCCGGCAGCTCTCGCGGATGTGGTAAGATGCTGATTCCGCTGTAGAGACCGTCATTTCGCCCGCGCACGGGTCCATGCGAGGGAGGGCGCCTCATGAAGAAGCTGCTCAGCACCGTTGTCCGCATGGGCGTCCGCCTGTGGGAGGGCTTCATCGAGTTGGACCGCCTGGTCCGCGTCCACTTCGTCTTCTTCTGCACCCTGTGGGCTCTCCTCGGCGCCTCGACCGTCCGCCGCAACCTCGGCGCCGGCCAGATCGCGGCCTTGCTCGCGGTGGGGCTCTGCTTTCACGTCTACAGCATGGTGCTGAACGACGTTCTCGACCTGCCGGTGGACCGCACGCAGCCGGCGCGCCAGAACGATCCGCTCGTGCGCGGCTCGATACGGCCCTGGCAGGCGCTCGTCATCGCCCTCGCTCCGATCCCGCTGACGATACCGCTGACGATGTGGCTGGGCGGCGGCGCCGGGGCCTACGCGGCGCTCGCCGCGGCCTTCGGGTTGATGGCCGTCTACAACGCCTGGGGGAAGAGCTGTCCCGTCCCGCCCCTCACCGACGCCGCGCAGGGGCTCTCCTGGGGATGCCTGGGCTTGTACGGCGCGCTGGCGCTCGGCGGCCGGCCGAACGTGCTCACCTGGGTGGTCCTCATCTACGGCACCGGCTTCATGCTCCACATCAACGGCATCCACGGCGGCTTGCGCGATCTCGACAATGACCTGGCGAGCGGGGCGCGCACGACCGCCATTTTCCTGGGCGCGCGGCGCGGGCCGGATGGCAGGATGCACGTACCGCTCGGCGTGGCGGTCTTCACCTATGCCACCTTCGCCGGCCTGGCCGCCACCGTCCTTCTGCCTCTGCTGCGCAACGACTTCGGTTACAGCCCGGCGGTAAAGGCCGCAATGCTGGCGGCCGCCGGCGCGCTCTGCGTGGTCAACCTGGTCCTGCTGCGCACCGTCCTGCGTCCGGATCACCGGCTGTGGAACGCCGCCTTCCGCGTGCAATGCTTCACGGTACTGGTGGCGCTCCCCGTCGTCTTCGTGCCGTACGTGAGCCCGGGCACCCGCTTGACGCTCCTCGCGGTCCTGTTGATCTCTCTGCTGCCGCTCGAATGGGCCGTCTGGCTGCGGCCGCGATCGCGAGCCGCCGACGAGATCTCACCGGCTCCGCCGGAGCTGGCGTAGCCGCTCAGGCCGCGACCGTCGCCAGCTCTCTCACGCCCACCTCGGCCTCGATCTCCGCGAACCGGGCCGTGAAGTGACGCAGCACCTTGGGCGCCCAGGTCATGCGCAGGCCCCTGAGCGTCTCGCGCATGGCCGCGATGTCCTCCAGCACGCCCGCCACGTACTCCAGGTGAGAGTTGGTGAAGACGCGGCGCGGAATCGCCAGGCGCACCAGCTCCATGGGCGCGGGGATCACGGCGCCGGTCTCGGGATCTTCCGTGCCGAACATGACGCTGCCGATCTCGACGCCGCGCACGCCGCCCTCGCGGTAGAGCGCCACGGAGAGGGCCTGCGCCGGGAACTCGAGCGGCGGGATGTGGGGCAGCAGCCGGCGGGCGTCGACGTACACGGCGTGGCCGCCCGTCGGCCGCATGATCGGGATGCCCGCCGCGGCAAGCATGTCGCCGAAGCGCTCCACCTGACCGACGCGGAAACGAAGGTAGCTCTCGTCCAGCACCTCGCGCAGGCCGCGGGCGACGGCCTCCAGGTCGCGGCCGGCGAGACCGCCGTAGGTGGGGAATCCCTCGATGACGATCAGCCTTTGCTTGAGGATCTCCAGCAGCTCCTCGTCGCGGCTGGCGAGGAAGCCGCCGATGTTCGCCAGGCCGTCCTTCTTGGCGCTCATGGTGCAGCCGTCGGCGTGGCGGAAGACCTCGCGCACGATGTCTGCCACCCGCCGGTGTCCCTGCCCAGCCTCACGCTGCTGGATGAACCAGGCGTTTTCGGCGAAGCGGCAGGCATCGATGTAGAAGGGGATGCCGAACTCGCGGCACAGCGCCGAGACGGCCTTGACGTTGGCGAGCGAAACCGGCTGGCCGCCGCCGGAGTTGTTGGTGAGGGTCAGCATGCAGAGCGGGATGTCCTCCCGCTTCTCCTCGAACAGGCGGCGCAGGCGGCCGAGGTCCATGTTGCCCTTGAAGGGATGGTCCGCCTCCGGGTCGCGCCCCTCGGGGATCACCAGGTCGAGCGCCACGCCGCCGTTCGTCTCGATGTTGGCCCGCGTGGTGTCGAAATGGCAGTTGTTCGGCACGATCATGCCCGGCCGGGTGAGCAGCGCCGAGAAGAGGAGATTCTCGGCCACCCGTCCCTGATGGACCGGCAGGAAATGCGGGAACCCGAAGACGTCCTGGATGGACTCCTGGAGATGGAAGAAATTGCGCGCCCCGGCGTAGGCCTCGTCCCCCTGCATGACGCCGGCCCATTGCCAGTCCGACATGGCCGAGGTGCCGGAGTCGGTGAACATGTCGATGAACACCGCCTCCGAAGGGATGCGGAAGAGGCTGAATCCCCCCTCGACGAGGAGGCGCTCGCGCTCCTCGCGCGGCAACAGATGGATCTTCTCGACGACCTTGACGCGCCACGGCTCGGGCAGCGGTCTGCTCATGAGTTCCCCCCTGATGCGCCGCCTGGGAAGCAGCGCGAAACTATGAACGGCAATGAAGCCGACGGTCTGTGACGGACCTGCGTCGGATTGCCTTTAAAGTGCTTCGAACCGGCAGAAACGGGACAAGGAGACGAGTGTCTCTATAATGCAAGCATGGATGCTGCCGCCATCGAGTCCCAGCTCCGCGAATTCCTGACCGCGAACGCCGAGCGGGAAGGAATCGCCGCGGCCTACCTCTTCGGCAGCGTGGCCCGCGGGACGGCGAAGACTGACAGTGACGTAGACGTGGGTATCCTCTACTCTGAGGAGCCACCCAGGACCCTGAAGGGACTCGGCCTCGGGCTCGAAGGTGACCTCGAAGCCCTCCTCGAGCTCCCCGTGCAGGTAATCGTCCTCAACCGCGCGCCCGTGGACCTCGTCATCCGGGTCCTGCGCGACGGCAAGCTCCTGGTGGACCGGGACCGTTCCAAGCGCGTCCGGTTCGAGGTCCGAGCACGCAACGAATTCTGGGATCTGGAACCAATTCTCCGGCGTTGCCGCAGAATGGAAGGAAGAGACTCGTGACAGACGGAGATCTTGTATCGAAGAAGCTCAGCCTGATTGAGATCAGCGTGCAAGAGTTACGGACCCTTGCCCGTCCTGAGGAGATCGAGAACGATGTCCGCGAGGAGCGGTTCGTCGAGCGCACGCTACAGATCGCGGTTCAGGCCGTAATCGACGTGGCGACCCACATCGTCGCAGATGAGCGCTTGGGAGAACCGCGTACGAACCGCGAGATCTTTGATCTATTGAAACGCTACGGCTGGATCTCCCCTGACCTGGCGCTTTCTCTGCAAGATATGGCTGGGTTCCGCAACATCCTCGTCCACGGCTACGATGCTGTGGATCTCACAATAGTTCAAAGGATTCTCGCGAACAATCTGGACGACCTGCTCGGCTTCGTGAGCGCGATTCGGGCGAAGCTCTAGCTTCTCGATATCGGCTTTGGTCCAAATCCCTTCGCTGGCTCCTGTTCAGAGGGTGGATTGACCGCGTTCTTCACGGCGCGTGACGTGACCCATAGAGGCAGCCGGTCCGGAGACCCGGCGCCTCTCGACTCGACTGACGTTCGCGGGGAGGAGTGGAAATCATCCTCTACCTGACCGCGGTCATGCTGAGCCTGACCAGGGTCAGGTTGAACATGACTTGAAAAATCCTTGACCTGACCGCGGTCAGGTTCAACATGACACCAGTCATCCCGAGGATGACTACCGTCAAGTTCAACATGACTCCGGTAACCCTGAACATGACCACCGTCAGCTTGAACATGACTTGAGTCATCCTTGACCTGACAGCGGTCATCCTGAACCTGACGGCTGTCAGGTTGAAGATGACCGCGGTCAGGTTGAACATGGCCGCAGTGGGACGATCGGGGTAAATTCCCGGGCAAGCCCCTTCATATTCAGCAGCTTAGATCGATAACTGGCCGGTGGCGAGAAAAAGACCGGACAGCGCCTTGCTCAGCAACTTGGCGCCGGAGGCTCTCTGCGTGCTCAGAACCTGCGACGGGCCCGGTCGCCGTCCTCGCGTGCGCGATACGATCCCGGAGCCATGCCGGACTCGCCTCCCCTCATCGAGCTGCGGAACCTCACCAAGACTTACGAGGAGGGGGACCGGCAACGGCTGGTGCTCTGCGATACCAGCGTCTCGATCCGGCGAGGCGAGTTGGCGGTGCTCGTCGGCCGCAGCGGCTCGGGCAAATCGACGGTGCTCAACCTCCTCTCCGGCATCGACCAGCCGAGCTCCGGCGAGGTGGTGATCGCCGGCGTCGCGATCTCCTCCCTCTCGGAGCGCGAGCGGACGCTCTTCCGCCGCGACCGCATCGGCTTCGTCTTCCAGTTCTTCAACCTCCTCCCCACCCTCACCGTGGAGGAGAACCTGCTGCTGCCCGTGGAGCTGAAAGGAAAGGTGAGCCCCGCGCAACGGCGCTCGGCCCTCGACCTGCTGGCGGAGGTTGGGCTCGCGGACCGCGCGGCGAGCTATCCGGACCGGCTCTCCGGCGGCGAGCAACAGCGCTTGGCCGTGGCGCGGGCCCTGGCGCACGATCCGCTGCTGGTGCTGGCCGACGAGCCGACGGGAAATCTCGACCTCGAGACCGGCCTGCAGGTGCTGGAGATCCTCGACCGGCTGAGCCGGCAGGCCGGCAAGACGATGGTGATGGCGACTCATAGCCCGGAGGTGGTGGGCAGGGCGGACCGGGTGTTCCGGATTGAGGAGTGTAGGCTGATCGAGAACCCTCTCCCGAAGAGTCTGTAGATGAATCAAGGTTCTGCCCTCCGAAGCCCTCACTCCCCTAACCCCTCTCGCCCATGGGGAGAGAGGAGAGAAAGAACCAACTCTTTCTTTCTCTTCGCTGTTCTCC
>DATBGJ010000036.1:0-3440 GCA_036558045.1 Thermoanaerobaculia bacterium | reverse complement strand
TACTCGCGATGGCGCACGAAGAAGTCGTTCGCCTCCGCGAGGAGGTCGCCGACGTCGAACAGCTCCCCGCGGTCGAGGCCGGCCACCGGGCAGCCGGTGATGTTGCGCACGTTGTCGCCGCAGGCGCCGGTGGTGGAGAGGCCGCCGGCCGCCAGGATGCGCAGCACCTCGGGCAGGCGGGCCAGCTCCAGCCAGTGGAGCTGGACGTTCTGCCGCGTCGTCAGCTCGCCGTGGCCGCGGCCGAAGCGCTGCGAGATCTCGCCGATGGTGCGCAACCCGGCCGGCGAGAGGACGCCGCCGGGGATCTTGACCCGCATCATGAAGTAGCCGAGCTTCGGCTTGTCGTGGTAGAGCCCATACCACTGCATGCGCACGAAGTCCTCCTCGGGCACCGCTTCGTAACCGGCCTCGATCATCGCCGGCAGGTCGCGGATCACCGCGAGGCCGCCCTTCTCCTGCTTCAAGCGCTCGACGAAGTTGCGCTTGCGGATCAGGTCCCAGGTGATCTCCGCCTGGGGCTCGCCTGCGGACATCGACACCTCCAGCGTTCCTCGTAACGAGGTTCGCGCCCGCGGCCGAAAAACGCGGCCGTCAGGACGTCAAGGGATTGAAATGGTTTTCAGGGAGAGGCGAATGCGAACGGCCCGCGGCCGATCACATCCGCTCGCTACAGGTGCAATGCGGCGGTCGAGGCGAGGCGGGGATGGCGATGCGGAGACTCATTTGTGACCAGATTAGTACCTTTCTCTCACCTTGTCTAGTGCCTGGTAGCCGGTGTAACGAGACACCTCAGCGCCGCTCGCGCCGTAGCCTTTCCAGTTCCTGCTCCAGGATCTTACGGGCTTCCCTCTCTTGTTCGAGCTGCGCGTCCAGCTCCTCACTCCAGAGCAAGGGTTCTTCCGTAGCGGCGTCCACGAGGCGCAACCGCTTGCCCTCGGTCCGCAGCAGGAGGCCCGTGGTCAGACTCTGGAGCGAGCCGTCCGTCTGGGGCGCGATCCGCTGATAACGGCCTTTCACCAGCCGGAATCCCTGCAAGGAGGGATCGAGATAATCCTGGTAGGGATCGTGGAGGAAATACTCCTCGACGCCGAGCCGCTCGTAGCAGGCCTTCTTCTTGGTCAGATCCTCGTCTTGGGAGCTGTCGGAGGTCAGCTCGATGACCAGCAACGGAGGCTGTCCCTCCTCCCACAGCTTGTAGATCCGCCGCTTCCGCTTCGGTACACCCTTCACCAGAAAGACATCGGGAGCCACCACGGCCCGTGGATCGCCCTTGACGTAGTACAGGAAAAGATTTCCGCTCACGTACACATCCGGCGCGTCCCGATACCGGCGATCCAGCGCCTTGATCAGGTCGACCATCTCGTCCCGGTGGAGATCGGTCTCCGCCATCGGCTTGCCGTCGGATTCCGGATAATGGAAATCGCGCTGGAGAGGAATCGCGGTCATACGTGCCGTCCTTTCTCCAACAGGTCACCGAATGAGATCATGCCGACCTGCTGAAGAGCAACTCTCGGGGATCCAGTCTAGCACCGTAGGCTGAGGCCTTCAGCAGTAGAATCCGCGCGTGAGAAGGTGCCCGCTCTTCGCTCTCGCCTTGTGGGTCCTGGCGTGCGCCCCCGCCTCCTCGGAGGGCTATCGCGTCCTCGTCTTCACCAGGACCAGCGAATTCCGCCACGATTCGATCCCGCGCGGCATCGCTCTGATCCAGACCTTGGGAACGGCCCACGGCTTCGGCGTGGACGCCACGGAGGACGCCTCCCGCTTTACTCGCAAGAGCCTCGCCGCCTACCGCGTCGTCATCTTCCTCAACACTACCGGCGAGGTCCTGAACAACCGGCAGCAGGCGGCCCTGGAGGCCTACGTCCGCAACGGCGGCGGTTGGGTGGGCGTCCATTCGGCGGCGGACACCGAGCACGCCTGGCCCTTCTACGGCACGCTCCTCGGCGGCGGAGCCTGGTTCATGAGCCACCCGTCGATTCAGCCCGCGAGGATCCGGGTCGAGAGAGGTTCCCATCCCTCGACCCGGCATTACCCGCCGAGCTTCTCCTTCACCGACGAGTGGTACAACTTCCGGGCGAACCCGCGCAGCAAGGTCCAGGTCCTCCTCGCCATCGACGAGACGAGCTACGATCCCGGCGTCGGGGCCATGGGGGACCACCCGATCGCCTGGTATCACCTCGTCGGCCGCGGCCGTGCCTGGTATACCAACCTGGGCCACCGCATCGAGACCTATTCCGATTCCTCGTTCGCTCAACATCTCCTGGGAGGGATTCTGTGGGCCGCTCGAAGACCCTGAAAGCTCGCGTTCTCCTGGCGCTGTCGTTTTTTGCTCTCTCCGTCCCTCCATCCCTCCGCGCGGCCACCCTCGGCGAGGAGGTCGAGGCGGCTCTCCAGGTCGTTGCCGTCTCCGGACGCGAGGAGCCGGCGGCGGATTTCATCCTCGGGCGGTTGCGCGGGCTGCCGGCGTCGCGGGATGCTCTCGGCAACGTCGTGCTCACCGCCGGCAGCGGCGAGCCGCGGCGGCTCGTGGCGTGCGCGCTGGGCGAGCCCGGCTTCGTGGTGAGCGCCATTCGCGACGACGGCTATCTGCGGGTGGTGCCGGCCGGCGACGGCCTCAACGGGGCGCTGTGGACGCAGTCGCACGAGGGGAACACGGTGGTGATCGGCGGCGCCAAGGGTTGGCGTCCCGGTGCCGTGGTTCTGCCTTCCGTTCACCTGCAGCAGGGAGTCACCCCGATCCGCGAGCGTCCGTTCAACGAGGAAGATCTCTACGTCGACGTCGGCGCCGAGTCGGCCGCGGAGGTGGCGGAGCTGGGCATCCGCTTGATGGATCCGGTGGCGCTGATCCGCCGGCCCGCGAGGCTGGCCGGAAATCTCATCGCTGCTCCCTCTTCGAGCACCAAAGGCGCCTGCACCGCGCTCGCCGACGCGGCGCGGCGGTTCCGTGCGGCGCCGGGACAAGGCACCACGGTGTTCGCCTGGACGATGCACGACGGCCTCAATTTTGCCGGCCTCTTGCACGTGGCGCGCACGCGGGGACCCTTCGCGGAAGTGATCCTGCTGGGGCGCGGCTTCGGTTGGGAGGACGTCAAGGACGGCTCGCCCGCGCCGAAGCCAATCCCCGGTCCGGGCGCCGGTCCGCTCGGCGCCGGCGACTTGCCGGCGGCGCTGAAGAGCGTGGCTCCGGCGCCCCACCTCGCGATACCCAGCACCACGATGGCGGGGACGCTCGATTGGGGTTCCGCGAAGGTGGGATATCTCGGACTGCCCGCGCGCTATCCGGGCACGCCCGTCGAGATGATCTCCGTGAAAGACGTGGAGGCCCTGTCCACCTCTCTTCTCCAAGCGCTCGGCGGTAATCCTGCACCTGCGAGCGCCGGGCCGCCGCTGCCGCCTCCCGCCACGATCGCGGAGGCCGGGGAAGGGCACGACGAAGCGGC
>DATBGJ010000035.1:0-8813 GCA_036558045.1 Thermoanaerobaculia bacterium | reverse complement strand
GGAGGAGCTCCGGCGACGGCTCCTCTCCGACTCGGGTGGCCATGCGGTCGAGGAAGCTCTGAGCGATGTTCGCCCTGCGCTCGGAGCCGTCCAGCAGGCCCTTTTCCGGATAGAGATAGAGAGGGAAGAGGGTGTTGATGTCGTATGCGCTGACCGTCTTGTGGGCGATGATCGCGTCTGTGACCAGCGCTCCCGGCTCTTCCTTGCATTGGCGGGGAACGACGAGGCCCAGGTTCCGCCCGACCAGCAGGTGGTGCATCGTCTTCTTGCGCGGGCGTGCGATCAGGTATTCGGCGTAGAAGATCGTCCGCCAGTCGAGCGGCCGGTACAGGATGCGGAGGAACCTCTCCTCCCACTCCTTGTCAGACCGCGCCTCCGGCTGATCCGCAGAACGGCGCCATCTCTCGATCCGCCGCCGTAGCTCCCCAGGGTCGGTATCGATCACGAGGGCGTCACGCCCGGTGACGATTCCCACCGAGTGATCGAGAAAGATTTCGGTCAACGGCTCGCCCTGGCGGTACTCCTCTTCCAGGACGGCGTCCCTGGAGGCGAAGAGAAATGCCGGCCCGCTGGGCGCGATCTCCCGCCAGCCGGTCGTCTCGATATCGTGTTTTTCCAACCAGCGGAGCTTGGCGGGTCTGCTGTCCCGGAGGTCGAATCGCAGAACCCGTTTCGGAAGGCCGGGCTTCTTGACCAGGAACGCGATCGCCACGCCCTGCCGGATTCCCGCGAAGACGTTGCCGTCCGGCGAGCCGTCGGGCGCCGGCTCCTTTTTCTTGCTGTTGCCGTGAAGGTCGAGCAGATAGATCTCGTCGAACGTTCCCAGGAGCGACCGCCGCATGGCGCGGAACGTCGGATTGTCCAGATAGCCGTGGTTGGTGACGAAGGCGACGATGCCTTCGCCGGCCTGACCGATCTTGCGCTGGGCGAAGCGGAGGAACTTCACGTAGTCGTCCTGCAGCCACTTCGGATTCCTCTCTTGTAACGGCTCGCCGTCGGTCCGGTAGTAGCCGTCGTTTCCCTCCCTGTGCAGCTCGACGATCGCCTCGCTCCGGTTCGCGGAGTGGCCGGCCCAGGGCGGATTCCCCAGGATGACGGAGACCGTCCGCTGCTTCTTGATGACCGCCGCCGCATGCGACTCGCGCGACAGCGCCGCCATTCCCGGCAGATTGGATTGCTGCAGATCCTCCATCTCGAGCGCGTTGGTCAGATAGAGCTGCACCCGCTCGTCGTCCGCCAGCGGATGACCCATCTCGTCGAGGAGGAGCCCGATCTTGAGATGGCCGATGGCGTAGGGCGCCATCATCAGCTCGAAGGCGTAGAAGTCGCGCAGCACGTGATCGCGCAGCAGGGGAGTCACGCTGCCGTCGCCGGTCTCGGCGCAGACCGCCTCGATGGCGCAGTGGATCGCCTCCACGATGAACGTCAGGGTGCCGGCGGCGGGGTCGAGGAGCGTCACTCGGGGATCCGCCAGGCCGTCCCGCTTGCCCAACCGGCTCTGGAGCAGCCGATGGACGGAGCGCACGACATAGACGACCAGCTCCGGAGGCGTGTAGTAGACGCCTCGCTTCTTGCGGAGGCTGCTGTCGTAGTGCTGCAGGAACGTCTCGTAGAAATGCAGCACGGGATCGCGTCCGCGCTTGAAGATCCGCCGTACGTCGCTCGCGGCGAGGACCTCCACGACGTCGTCGACGATCCACGCGATCTCCGGCGGCGTCGTCGCCAGGGACACGTAGCGGAAGACCTGGCGCAGGATGCCGTTGGTCGGCGGGATGTGGCGGTCCACCGTGCCGCGGTCGAAGCGGCCCGACGCCCGGCTCCTGGCGACGAGCAGGCCGTAGGCGATGGTCTGCGCGTAGAGGTCGGCGAACTGCCGGTGGTCGAGAGTGGCCAGGAGGTGCTCCTTGAACGCGCGATAGAGGCCGGCGAGCTCCGAGGCCTTCTCCTTGTCGCGCTCCAGCAGCTCCTCGATCCGCGACGCCAACACGCGCGTCCTGCCGGCCAGGTCCTTCGCCAGGAGCTCGGCGCGCGTGTGCGGCTGCGCCGCGAAGCCCAGGAAGAGGTCGAGCAGCGCCGCGGTCTCGGCCTCCCGCTGCAGGACCGGACCCGCGTCGAGCCGCTGCAGGGCGAAGGAATTCGCGGCCTCCACCCGCGCGGCCTCCTTGCCGTGGCGGAACAGCCGGAGCTCGTAGAAGTCGGTGAGGATCAGGTTGGGGAAGGTCTGGAGATACCGCTTCACCTGCTCCGACTTCTCGGCGGCGTCAAGGTTCGTTCCCGGAATCTTCGCCTCGACGTAGCCGACGATCCGCCGGTCTTCTCCACGCACCTGCAGGTCGAGCAGGCAGTCCTTCGTCTTGCGGGGGATGACCGTGACCTCGGTCCTGCGTCCCTTGAATCTTGCATAGCGCTCCAGCAGCTCCTGGAGGGCGCCGTAGAAGCTCTCCTCGCGGGCGTCCCCTCGCCGTTCCAGCGCGTGGATCCGCTCGAGATAATCCAGGAGCATCCCGCGGAGGCCCGAAGCGCCTAAGTGTTGCCGCTGGAGGAAAGAAGGAGCTGGAAACGGCGTCTCCATACGAGGATTATACGCTTATACGACACCTATTCCCTCCCTTCTCGGCTCTGGTGGAGCGAAGAAGTAGCCGAAGCAGACAACGATTCAGGGGAGAACTACGGCACGAACGGCTCGTAGCAGCGTCGGCAGCGGGCCTCGTAGGAGGAGGCGTCGCCGACCTCGAGCTGCTCGGCGCCGCCGGCGATGCGCTGGCTGTAGTGGGCGGGAGCCCCGCAGCGCATGCAGACGGCGTGAACCTTGTCGACGTACTCGGCGACGGCGAGGATGCGCGGCATCGGTCCGAACGGGCGGCGGAGGTAATCGAGGTCGAGGCCGGCGACGATCACCCGCACGCCCGAGTCCGCCAGCTCGCTCGCCAGCTCGACCAGCCCGTCGTCGAAGAACTGGGCCTCGTCGATCCCCACCACCTGCACGTCGGGCAGCAGCTTCTGCCGCAGCTCGCAACTGCAGGCGACGCTCACCGCCTCCAGCTCCCGCTTGTCGCGGGTGATGAGGCGCTGCGGATCGTGCCGGGTGTCGGCGGCCGGCTTGAAGACCTGGACGACCTGGCGGGCGATGGAGGCGCGGCGCAGGCGGCGCACCAGTTCCTCGCTCTTGCCGGAGAACATGCCGCCGCTGATGGCCTCGATGCGACCCTCGCGGGAGCGCTCGCTGATGCTGTCGAGGATGTTCACGTGAAGGGAAATCTACCAGCAGCCGCGGGTCCGCGCCAGACCCTCGGGAGGGGATCTGGTACTATCGCGCAACCCATGGCGCAGAGACGTTCCGGCAGACGGATCTTCAGCTACGACGAGGCGCTCTCCACCTTTCCCGCCGTGCGCGATCTGACGACGGCGGCGGTGCGCAAGGTGGAAGCCTTGACCGGCAGCCTCGACGGCGCCGAGGAGGTGGACGCGCGCCGCCGGGAGGTCGAGGAGGCGCGCGAGCGGATCGTCCGCGCCTGGGCGCGCGAGATCACCTCCCTCGGCTGCGAGGTCAAGGGCCTCTGGCTGGTGGATTGGGACAGCGGCGACGGCTACTACTGCTGGCGTTTCCCCGAGCAGTCCATCGGCTTCTTCCACACCTACGACGAAGGCTTCGCGGGACGCCTTCCGATCAATTAGCGGCGGCTCACCTCCGAGAAAAGCCGGTCCAGGCTCTCCGGCGTCAGCTCCTGGAGGCTGCCGACAACGGCGTCTGCCGCGTGGAGGCGGTGGGCGGGAAACGAATTGGCGACCCCCAGCGTGGCGAGGCCCACGTCGCCGGCGGCGGCGAGGCCCGCGGGGCTGTCCTCGACGGCGAGCACCTCGTGGGGATGGAACAGGCGCTCCGGCAGCGGCGGCAGCGAGTTCAGCGCTTCCAAGGCGCGCAGGTAGCCTTCGGGGCTCGGCTTGCCCTCGTTCACGTCCTCGGCGGTGATCAGCGTCTTGAAGCGTTCCAGGATGCCGGCCTGGCGCAGCGCCCCTTCGACCTCCTCCCGCAGGGCGCCGCTCACCACGCCGAGCATGCGTCCGCCGGCGGCGAGGGCGGCCACCAGGCCGGCGGCGCCGGGGAAGAAGGGGTATCCCTCGCGGCGGATGCGCTCCTGGTAGTAGCTCGCCTTGCGCGCGATCAGCCGCATCAGCCGGGGAACGGTAGCCGTCTCACCGGCTGACGCGAGCACCGCCGCGAAGCAGCCGCGGTCGTCCAGGCCCAGGTAGCGGGAGTAGTACTCCTCGGACGAGAGCGGGATGCCCTCCTCCGCGAGCACCCGTTGAAACATCTCCAGATGGATCGGCTCGTCGTCGACGAGCACGCCGTTGAAGTCGAACAGGATGGCCCGCAGCACTTCCGGATCATACCTGTAGGGGCGCCGGACAGGAATTTGACAACCCCCGGGACGGCTTGTATCTTGAAAGATGCGCCGGGCCTTCCGCCCGGGATCAAGGAGCGTTCCCGATGGAAAATACCGAGCAAGCCCAGACCCAGCCGGCCCCTGCCGCGCCGCCGGCGGAGGATCATCCCGTCACCTTGACCCCGAAAGCGGCCGAGATGGTCAAGATCACCCGCGAGCAGGAGGGCATCGACGCCTCGCACGGCCTGCGCGTGGCGGTGCGCGGCGGCGGGTGCAGCGGCTTTGAATACGCCCTCGACTTCGAGAAGGAGGCGCGGGAGAACGACTGGGTGTACGACCAGAGCGGCCTCACGATCTACATCGACGCGGTGAGCGCCCGCTACCTGCAGGGCACCAGCATCGACTACGTCCTCGGCATGGCCGGAGCGGGGTTCAAGTTCAACAATCCCAACGTCACCGGCACCTGCGGCTGCGGGTCGTCTTTCGCGGTCTAGACGAACGGCAGGCCCCTGACCTCGGCCTGCCCTCCCCCTTCCACGTCCAACCTCGTGCCGGGCTCGGCGCCGCGCCGGTGGAGGATGGCGAGGCCTATCCGGCGGCCGAGGGCGATCGAATCGACCACCGTTCCGGCGGTCCCGACCTCGCGGCCCTCGAAGGCGAGCGGCGTTCCGGGACGAGCCGTTGAGCCAGGCTCGAAGACGAGCCCCTGTAAAGCCTTCTGCACGCCGCCGCGGTAATGGATGCGGGCCACCACCTCCTGGCCCAGGTAGCACCCTTTCGTATAGCTCACCGCGTCCTCGGCGCCGGTCTCCTGCGGGAAGTTCTCGGGGCCGAAGTCGCGTCCGAAGCGCGGTATGCCGGCCTCGGTCCGCAGGATCTCCAGGGCCTCGAAGCCGGCCATCTCGACCGCCGGTTCCTCGAGCAGCCGCGCGACGAGATGGCGGGCGATGGAGGCCGAGACCCATAGGGTGTAGGCCGCCGCGCCGAGGCGGCCCGTGCGCTGGAGCGCGACCTCGGTGCCGTGGACCATCGAGCGCGCGTGCCGCCAGTCTCCCGCCTGCGGCAGCTCGGCCGCACCGAGCGCCTCCACGGCGCGCGGTCCGACGAGAGAGATGGGGAGCATGTCGTCCAATCCGCGGATCTCCACCCGGTCGGCGAGGATGTACTTCCGGAGGTGGCTTGCGATCGCGTCCTGTTGGCCGGCGGGGAGCTGGAGCCATAGCCGGTCCTCATGGGCGAGCACTACGACGTCCGAGAGGATCCGGCCTTGGGGATTGGTAAAAAAGCCATAGGCCCCCTCGCCCGGCGCGAGGCTCTTGACGTCGCAGGTGACGTAGGCGTTCAGGAAGCGCTGGCGGTCCGCTCCGAGGATTTCCAGCCGGCCCGTCGAGGAGCAGTCGGCCAGTCCGCAGTCTTCGCGCAGCACGCGGTACTCCTCCGCTACCGTCATGGCCTCAGTCTACAATCCTCCGCCGTGAGCGAGACGGTCCCCTTTACCGTCGAAGCCGGCGCCGCCACCCTCCATGGCATCGCCGATCTGCCGGACCTCCCGGGCGAGCGTCCGGCGGTCGTCATCTGTCATGGCTTCAAGGGCTTCATGGAATGGGGATTCTTCCCTTACGTAGCGAGCCTGCTGGCCGAGAGGGGCTTCACCGCCGTGCGCTTCAATCTCTCCGGCGCCGGTATGCTTCCCGGCGACGAGCTGGTGACGGACCTCGGTGCCTTCCGCGACAACACCTACAGCCGCGAGCTGGCGGACCTGCTGGCGGTGCTCGCGGCGCTCGGAGAGACGATTGCGCCCGGCCGGATGGACCGGAGCCGGATCGGCCTCTTCGGCCACAGCCGCGGCGGCGGCTCCGCGCTCCTCGCCGCGGCCCACCCCGCATGGCGCGAGAGAGTGCGCGCCCTGGTCACCTGGGCAGCGATCGCGGACGTGGACCGTTTTTCACCCGAGCAGAAGGCGGAGTGGCGCCGCGCCGGCGAGCTGCCCGTGGTCAACGCGCGCACCGGGCAGCGGCTGGCCCTCGGCGTGGGATTGCTCGCCGACGTCGAGGAGCGCCGGGCCGAGCTGGATCTCCTCGCCGCGGCGGCGGCCCGCCGCGCGCCGTGGCTGATCGTGCACGGCGCCGAAGACGAGAGCGTGCCGGCCGCCGAGGCCCACCGCCTCGCCGCCCGGGCGGCGGGCGAAACGGAGCTGCTGATCGTCCCCGAGGCCAACCACACGTTCGGCGTCCGCCATCCTTTCGCGGGGCCCACGCCGCAGCTCATCCAGGCGCTCAACGCCACCCAACGCTGGTTCCGGGCGCACTTATAGCTTTTCCCCTATTCATGTTTCCGGATTTGGGACACTGCGCTCGTCCTGTCCCAAAATTCCGCCTTCCGGCAACTTCACTTGTTGAAGGTCTTATGGTTTCCAGGAGGGATGACATGGCGGATGAGCACTTCTCGCACGAGGTCATCGAGCGCTTCTTCCGGGCGGAGCTCTCCCGGGGAGAGAACCGGGAGGTCGTGCGCCACCTCCTGAGGCGATGCCCGCGCTGCTGCCGCCTCGTCCGGGAGGTCGCCCATGGGCGGAACCTCAACTGCCTGGTTCACGGTCTGGAAGCCGTCTCCCCCTCCGATCGTGCCGATAGCGGCTCCCCGCAGCAGATCCTGGACCGCATCCTCCGCCTCGTCAGCCGCGGCGGCAACCGCCTGGCGCGCGGCAGGCGTTCGGCCCGGGCATTGCGAGAGCATCGGCGTCCTGCCTGCGAGGGAGGACGCCATGGACCCGCACTTCGACGGAGTCATCTTCAAGACGCACGCCGCGGAGCTCATCCGCCGCATCCGCCGTCCCTATCCGCCGTTCTGCGTGGTGGACGCGCGCTGGCGCGGCGAGCATGACGAAGGGCATATCCCGGGAGCCATTCCGGTGGGGCCGGACGGACCCGCGGCGCTGCCGCCGGGCACCCCTGAGCGCGCGGAGTTCTTCGTCGTCGGCAGCGGACCGGAAGATCCCGCCATGCGGCGGGCGAGCCTGGCCCTCCGCCGGCTGGGCGCCCACCGCGTCGTCGAGCTCACCGGCGGCATGGTGGAGTGGCGCCTCGCCGGAGGTCCGATCGAGGGAAGCCAGGCGAAGGCGGCCTAACCCAGCCAGGAAACACAACCGGCGGCGGCGTTGAGGTCAGGAATGACCCAATCGGCGCCGGCTTCTTGCAGTACCGCGGCGGAGGTGCGGCCGGTCGCCACCGCCAGACAGGGGATGCCGTGCGCCCGCGCGCACGAGACGTCGAAGCGGCTGTCCCCGATGATCAAGGTCTCCTCGGGCCGGAACCGCCGCCCGCTCTCCTGTTGAGCCCGGTCGAGCGCCACGGGAGGCAGCTCCGAACGATCGATACCGTCGCAGCCGAAGGCGCCGAAGCCGAAGAAGCGGTTGAGATCGAAGCGCGCGAGCTTCGCCCGCGCTCCCGGCTCCCAGTTGCCGGTGAGGAGAGCCGGCACCACGTCGCGGCGGACCGCCAGGCGCTCCAGCAGCTCCACCACGCCGGCATGGAGCCGCATCCTCTCGCGATCGAGCGCCCGCGCCAGCCGCTGCACGTACAGCTCCCGCATGCGCGGCAGCTTCGCGCGCGCCTCCGGCTCCGGCACGCCGGCCGCGGTCACCAGGTCGAGCACGATCTGCGGATCCGTCCGCCCCGCGAAGTCGTAGCCGTCCACGTCACCGGTCGTGCCGTAGACCTCCATCAGCGACGAGGCGAAGAGCGGCCGCACCTGCGGACCGCAGTCGAGCAGCGTGCCGTCGATATCGAAGAGGACCAGCTTCATTCGCTATTCGCCATTCGCTATTCGCTATTCGCCATTCACCGCCACTTCGGCGGCTTCTTGGTCTCCAGGAACGTCGCGATGCCGCGCTTGCAGTCGTCGGTGGCGCGCGCGGCGGCGTTGACCTCGGCGGCGAGGGCCAGGGCCTCGCCGAGCGGCCGGCCCACGACGTCGAGGAGCAGCCGCTTGGTGCGGGCGATGGACTCGGAGCTGCCGGTCTCCAGGACCTGCGCCGCCAGCGCCTCGCCCACGGCGCGCAGGTCCGCGGCGGGCACCAGGCGGTTCGCGAGGCCGATCTCCAGCGCCTTGCGGGCATCGATGAACTGCGGATTGAGCAGCAGCTCGCGGATGTCCGAGCCGCGCAGGCGCAGCGGCAGGTAGGTGGCGACGAGCGCCGCCACGAAGCCGATGCGCACCTCGCTGTAGAGGAAGCGCGCGTCCTCGGCGGCGACGACGAAGTCGTGCGCGGTGGCGAGGCCGCAGCCGCCGGCCACGCAGGCGCCGTGGACGAGGGCGATGGTGAGGGCGTCCTGGCGCAGCACCGACGCGAACAGGTCGCGCAGGCGGAGCGAGTCGCGCAGGTTCTCCTCCTGCCCGGCGTCGCGCAGCGAGCGCAGGTGCTCCAGG
>DATBGJ010000034.1:0-4401 GCA_036558045.1 Thermoanaerobaculia bacterium | reverse complement strand
GGCCTTCGCCGTCCTGGTGTCGGCGTGGGCCCTCGGCCGCCGCGAGCGCGAATCCCGAGCCGAGTGGAAGCAGGAAACCCGGCAGGCCTACGCCCGCCTGTGGCAAGACCTGCGGGCGGAAGCCGCCACCGCCGCCGCGGCCTTGGGGCGACCGGCGGACACGCCGGCGGCCCGGCTGGCGGCGTTCGGCCGGCTGGCGCGCATCGAGAGCGGCGGCGCGGAGAAGGGCCGGCGCGCCCTCCTGCTGATCGATCCGGACGGCGTGCCCATCGCCTGGGCGGGGGAGGGACTGCTGCACGAGCTGCCCCAGGAGATCCCGCGCTCCGGTCCCGGCTACCGCGCGAGCTTCAGCGCCGTGACGCTCCTCGCCATCCACCCTCTCGACCGCAGCCAGCGGCCCTGGCGGGTGGTGGCCGGAGCGAGCTTCGCGAACGACTCCCTGCCGTTCGGCAAGAAAAGCAGCCCTGAGCGCTGGACCCTGGTCGACGGTGCGGAGCAGGCCTTGGGGGCAGCCGATCTCGTGACCCTTCCGGGAGCCCCGACGCTGGCGGTCGAAAGGTCCCCGGCGGACGCGCCGCCCGCGCGCTGGCCGTCGGCGGACCGTCTGGCCTGGCTGGGGATCGGCCTCGCCCTGCTGTCGGTCGCGGTGCTGCGGTTCCTCAGCCTTGCGCTGGGGGGAGGAGCGACGCCGGAGCCTCATCCCGCGCGCCTCGTGGGACCCGTGGCGATCGGCGGCCTCATCGCCCTGGGAGCGGCGGCCGCCGTCCCGGCGCGGGCCTTCGGCGTCCTGCTCGCCGGATTGGCCGTCGCGGCGGCCGGAGTGCGGGGCCGCCCAGGCCGCAGCGCTCGCTTCCCTGCCGGGCTCCAGGGGGCCGTCGCCATCCTGCTGCTCATCGCCGCCGCTTGGGGGCTCCAGCGCCTCTGGGGCCCCCTCGACCTCGCCGGTGGGATTCTCGCCTCTCCCGAGGTCTTCGCCCTGCGGCTCGGCTTCACCGGCGCGGCCTTCGGCCTCTTCCGTCTCGCCCGTCCCCGGGACGAGCGCGCCGCGCCGCGCGACCTCGCGGCCTGGACGGCCGCCGCCCTGCTGCTCGGCGGCGCCGCCCTCTGCGACCAACCCTTCCTGGCCGTGCCGCTCCTTCTCACCGGCGGTGCGGCGGCCGCCCTCTACGCCGAGCCGCGGCGCCTGCGGGAGGCGGCCGGGCTGGCGGGGCTGATTCTGATGTCCGGGTTCGCCGCCGCGGGCAGTTGGGAGACCGCCTACCGCCTGCGGCTCCGGGAGTTCGCGGGCCGCGAGCTCCTGGCCCGGCTGTCGCCGCCGACGCGGGCGGAGATCGCGGCCGTGTCCCGCGAGATCAGCGGCTACTTCGAGACGCTCGACCTCGCGCAGGTGGTCCCGCGCGTGCCGGCGAACCTCGAGCGGCAGGACCTCGCTTATGCGCTCTGGAAGGACTCGCCCCTGGCGCGGCACCACTCGCTCTCGGCGCTGGTGGTGCAGACGGCGGACTCTCCGGCGGCATCCTCTTTCTCCTTCGGCATGCCGCTGACCGACCAGGGCCTGGTCGATCCGGATCCCGGCCGCTGGGAGGACCTCCGGCTGCCGCTGTGGGAAGACCTGCTGATCTCCGGCGTCGTTCCCTTGCGCGTCGCCGGCCGGCCGTGGGCGCGGGTGCGCTACTGGCTCGTGCCGCGGCCGGGCTTCGAGATCCAAGGCTGGCAGCGCCTCTCCGAGGTCGACGTCGGCCTGCTCCGGGGCGGACCGGTGGCCGGCCCCATCGAAGAGATCGCCCAGCCGGCCCTCTATGCGCTCTACACGCCGGACGGCCGGTCCTCCCTCTCGCCGTGGGAGGAGGAGCCGCCGCTGCCGGCGCGCCTGCGCCGCGCCGCGGGCGGCCTCACGCGGGCCCTGGTGGAGACTCCCGCCGGACCGGCCCGCGCCTGGGCTCGGCTCTCGTCGCAGGGTTGGGAAGTGGTGTACCTGCCCTTCCTGCGCCCGCTCGACGCTCTCGAGCGCACCGGCAACTGGAGCGTGGGAGTGGTGATCCTGCTCCTCGTAGCCGCGCCGCCCATCCTGCTGCTGGCCCTTCCCCGCGCCGCCTTCCGGGATCTGCTGCGGCGGACCGTGCGGTCGTACTCCAAGCGCCTGATGATCGTCTACACCGTTCTCCTCCTGGTGCCGCTGATGCTCCTCTACCTGGTGCTCGTGCGCTCGATCCAGGAGCGTCTGCACCGGGACCAGCAGGCCGCGGGCGAGGCGGCCCTCAACTCCGCGCAGCAGGTCCTGGGCGAACGGCTGCTGACGCTGCCGCCCGGCTTCGGCGTCGACACCGTCTTCGGCGACCGGCTGCTGATCGATCTCTCCGGCATCGTCCGGCACGAGGTGAACCTCTATTGGGGGAGCGCCGTCCATGCCTCCAGCCGCCACGAGCTGTTCACCGCGGGCCTGCTGCCGAAGCGCATTCCGGGCGAGATCTACCGCCGCTTGGCGCTTCTGGGATACGGCCTCTCCTCACGCCTGAACCGCGTGGGCGAGACGACCTACCTCGAGATGTATGCGCCGCTGCGGGTGCCGGGCGGCACGCCGGGCAGCGAGCGGTTGTTCCTCTCGGTGCCTCTGCTGGCGCAGCAGGAGGAGGGAGCCCGCCAGCTCGGCCAGCTCCGCCGCCAGGGCCTGCTGGTGACGGCGGCGCTCTTCACCCTGCTGGTGGCCGTGGGCCGCCGCCTCGCCAGCAACTTCACCCGTCCGCTGATGCAGCTCGTCGAAGGCACGCGGCGCATCGCCGCCGGCGCTCCCTCCCTGGACCTCGCGCCCACGGAGCTGGAGCTCGCCTCGCTGGTGGAAGCGGTCGACGAGATGGCGCGCCGCATCGCCGACGCCCGCGAGCGGCTGGTGCGCGAAAAACAGGTCGTCGAGCGCATGGTGGAGAACATCACCTCGGGCGTCATCTCGCTCGATCGCGAGCGGCGGGTGCTGATGCACAACCGGGTGGCCGCGGAGCTGCTCGGCAGCGGGGTAGGGGAGAGCCTGGAGGAGGCCGTCGCGCGCTCCGGGCGCCTGGCGCCGGTCGCTGAGTTCCTCCGCTCGGCCGGCGCCGAGATGGCGCGCACCACCGTGCGGCTGGCGGGCAAGGATGGAGAAGGGGAGCGCGAGTGGTCCCTGGTGTGGGTGCCGGTGCCGGGGTCCGGCGAGCCCTCGGCGCTGCTCGTCGTCGAGGACGCCACCGAGGTCCTGCGCGGCCAGCGCCTTCTCGCCTGGGCCGAGATGGCGCGCATGATCGCGCACGAGATCAAGAACCCCCTGACGCCCATCCGCCTCTCGGCCGAGCACATGCGGGAGGTCTACGAGCACGATCCCGACCACTTCGACCGCGTCTTCGAGCGCTGCACCAGCAACATCCTCGCCCAGGTGGACGAGCTGCGCGCCATCGCCTCCGAGTTCTCGGCCTACAGCTCCATCCCGCGCATCGATCCGAAGCCGGCGGACCTGGTGGCGAGCATGACCGAGCTCGTCGAGGGCTACCGCGCCGCGCCGCCGCCCGGCGTCGACGTCGAGTTCGAGGCGGCATCGGCGAGCTTGATGACGCGCTTCGACGCCAAGCTCCTGCAGCGGGCCGTGCGCAACCTGATCGAGAACGCCCTGCGCGCCAGCGCCGGCGGCGGCCGCGTCGTGGTGCGGGTGGAGCAGACGGACGGCCTGGCCAGGATCTCCGTCCGCGACACCGGGCCGGGCGTCCCCCCGGATCTCCTGCCGCGCATCTTCGATCCTTATTTCTCGACCCACGACGCCGGCACCGGCCTCGGGCTGCCGATCGCGCGCCGGATTGCGGAAGAGCACGGCGGGGGGATCACGGCGAGAAATCGGCGCGAGGGCGGGCTGGAGGTGACGGTGACGTTGCCGGTGTGAGGCTTCGACTGCTCACGGTCGACCACGCAGGATCATCGGGTGGTAGAGATTTCCTTCCCAACCGCTTCGATCGACAAATCATCGACCCAGACGGTTCCTTCGTCCGTCAGCAGAGCGCCGAAGGCGATCTGTGAGGCGTTCTCCGGGACGTCGAGGACGACCTCATAGCGGCCCCAGTCCTGAGTTCCCGTAACACCCCGACCCTCCATGTTGTCGAACGCGAGGTGAGGGGCTCCCTCTGCCGGATCGATCCGCAGCCAGAGACCCGCCCAGCCGGCAGCCACGTCTTGGGTGCGGAGCCATCCCGAGAGGCGTACCCGTTTGCCGCGGAAGGCCTCGGCTGAGATCGCCTGGGTTAGGGTCCCGAAAGTGTGAACCCCTTCGGTGGCGAGCCGGATGCGGCCGCTGGCCTGGCCGCCGTGTGCTACCTCGCGGTCAGGCCCGACCTCGTATCCCTCTCCGCCGCTGGCCGGCGTGATGCCATACTGGTAACCAGCCCC
>DATBGJ010000033.1:0-6033 GCA_036558045.1 Thermoanaerobaculia bacterium | reverse complement strand
GGTCCTTGGGATGGGCGCGGTTCCAGTCGCACATCCACTGCACCATGGCCTCCACCTCGCTGCTCTGCCAGACGCCGAAGATGTTGCGGATGGCGTCGCGGGCGGAGCCGTCGCACGTCTGCACGTAGGCCTCCACCTGATCGGCCCGGATCCAGGGAGTCTCCATGCCGAACACCCGGAATCCCAGCCGCTGCACCAGGAAGCGGAAGAGGCGGTCCTTCGCCTGGTAGAAGCCGCCCGAGGTGTGGACGGACTCGCCCAAACCCACGAACTGGGCCTTGCCGACGATGCGGCTCAACGGCTCGAGGTCGTCCTGGGGAAGATCGGGATCGGTGCCATGCAGCCGCCAGACGCCCGGCAGGATCGGATCGCCGGCCGGCGGCGGGGGGCGGCGGGCGGCGTCGAATTGTGGAACGAGGGGCTGAGCCCAGGCGGCCGAGAGACAGGCCAGGAACAGGACGGCGGCCAGACAGATCGGACGGCGAAACTCCGGACGCGAGATCATGATCTCCTCCCGCGCCCTCCTGAGCGATACGAAGACCTACAAGCGAGGCTCTATGTTACTCCAACTCGGGCGGTTCAGTGGCGTCGTGGGCTACGGACGGGCAGACCCGTCCGAAATCCACAGACCGCTTCAGCCGTGCTTTTTCTCGAACTCCCGCATGAAGTCCACCAGCGCGTCGATGCCCTCTTCCGGGAAGGCGTTGTAGATCGAGGCGCGGAGGCCGCCGACCGAGCGGTGACCCTTGAGGCCGTCGAAGCCGGCCGCGGTGGCCTCCTGGACGAACTGCTTCTCCAGCTCCTCGGAGGGCAGCCGGAAGGTCACGTTCATCAGCGAGCGGCTGTCCGGGGCGGCGTGGCCGCGGTAGAAGCCGGTGCGGTCGATCTCGGCGTAGAGCTTCTTCGCCTTGCGCTCGTTGTGAGCCGCCATCGCCGCGAGGCCGCCGTTGGCGACGAGCCAGCGCAGCACCAGGCGCAGGATGTAGATGCCGAACACCGGCGGGGTGTTGTAGAGCGAGTCGTTCTCGACGTGCGTGGCATAGCGCAGCATCGTCGGCAGCGATTCGGCGCCCCGCTTCGCCAGATCGTCGCGGATCACCACCACGGTAAGGCCGGAGGGCCCGAGGTTCTTCTGCGCGCCGGCGTAGATGAGGCCGTAGCGGCCGACGTCGATCGGCCGCGAGAAGATGTCGGAGGAGGCGTCGCAGACGAGCGGCGCGCCGCCCACCTCGGGCTCCGTGCGCCACGCGGTGCCGAAGATGGTGTTGTTCGAGGTGTAGTGGACGTAGGCGGCGCCGGGCGTCAGCTTCAGCTCGTCCTGGCGCGGGATGCGGGCGAAGCTCTCCGCTTCCGTGGTGGCGGCGACGTTGACCGCGCCCACCTTCTTCGCCTCCTTGACCGCCTTCTTCGACCACGAGCCGGTGACGATGTAGTCCGCCGTCGCGCCGGCGGTGAGCAGGTTCATCGGCACCATCGAGAACTGCGTGCTGGCGCCGCCCTGCAGGAACAGCACGTGATAGCCCTCCGGGATGCGCGCGAGGGCGCGGAAGTCGGCCTCGGCGCCCTGGATGATGGCGTCGAAGGGCTTCGAGCGGTGGCTGATCTCCAGCACCGACATGCCGACGCCCGGCAGGGTGACGAGGTCGCGTTGGGCCTCTTCGAGCACCGGCAGCGGCAGCACGGCCGGACCCGCCGAGAAGTTGTAGATGCGATCGGTGGTGGTCATGGTAGCCATCGCGGATCTCCTCTGCGCAGCTTGGATTATCCCCTATAGGGCGATCAGGTGCAGGTCGAGCACGTCGGCGTTGCCCCGGCGGATCTCGTCGAGGAGCGCCGGCGCGGGCGCGGCGTCGAGGTTGATGCGCGCCACGGCGGCCTCGGCCCCCTCGAAGACGACGTTCTCGGTCTCCTGGACGTTGAGGTTCCCCTGGCGCAGGTGGGCGAAGACGTGCGCCAGGACGCCCGGCCGGTCGCGGTGCCGCACCACCAGCATGTGCGAGGCGGGCGTCTTCCGGCACAGGTTGACGACGTTGGGCACCTCGCCCGTCTGCATGTAGGTGCGAACGATGCGCACCGTCTCGGCGGCGATCGCCTCCTGTGCCTGCTCGGTGGAGGCGCCGATGTGATGCGTGCCGTAGACGCCCGGCAGGCCGACGAGCGGATCGCTCATCTCGCCGGTCGCCGCGGCAGGCTCGGCGGCGAAGACGTCGAGGCCCACGCGCAACCCCTTCTCCTTCACCGCGGCGGCGAGCGCCTCGTGGTCGACCACCTCGCCGCGCGAGGTGTTGATCAACATGGCGCCGGGTTTCATGCGGCCGAGCAGGGCGGCGCCGACGAGGCCGCGCGTCTCGGGCTTGAGCGCCAGGTGAATGCTGAGGACGTCGCTGCGCGCGGCCACCTCGGCGGGCGACGGCGCGAGCCGGATAGGCGCCGCCGGATCGAGCCCGAGCTCCTGCGCCTCGTCCTTGGTGAGCGGCCGGTCCTCGCCGTCGAAGCGCCGGCTCCACAGCGCCACATCGAGGCCGAACGCCACGGCGCGGCGGATCACCTCGCGGCCGATGTTGCCGACGCCGAGCAGGCCGAGGGTACGGCCGTAGAGCCCGCGCGCCTGCGAGTACTCCTTCTTGTTCCAGCGGCCGGCGCGCAGCTCGGCCACGTTGTCCGGCACCCGGCGGTCGAGCGCCAGGATGAGCGCCAGCGTCAGCTCGGCGACGGCGATCGAGTTCTTGCCCGGGCAGTTCGACACGTAGATGCCGCGGCGCGAGGCCGCCGCCACGTCGATCGTGTTGTAGCCGGCGCCGGCGCGCACGACGAGCGACAGCCGGCCGGCCTCCAGCATCGCCTCGGTGACCTTGGTGCTGCGCACGACCAGGACGTCGGCCTGCGTCCCGGCGATCGCCTGCGCCAGCGCGTCGTCCTTGAGATCGGGCTGGTGGACCACCTCGCAGCCGGCGGCCTTCAATCCCTCGACCCCGCTGGATTCGAACTTGTCGGCGATCAGCACCTTCATCCCGTCCCCCCTTAGATCAAATGGACCAACAATCCGTCGCGCAGCTTGGGCTCGAACCAGGTCGACTTCGGCGGCATGATACCGCCGGCGTCGGCGATCGCCATGAGGTCGTCCACGGTCACCGGGTACATGGAGAACGCCACCGCGGCGCGGCCGCCGTCCACGGCCTGCGCGAGCGCCGCGGTGCCGCGCGCGCCGCCGACGAAGTCGATGCGCGGATCGGAGCGCACGTCGCCGATGCCCAGCAGGTCCGCGAGCACGGCCCGCTGCAGGAGCGACACGTCGAGCCCCTCGCCGCGGTCGCCGCCGGCGGAACGGGTGGCGCCGAGGTCGAGCGTGTACCAGCGGCCGCCGAGATACATGGAGGCCTCGCCCCGGCGCGCCGGCTCCGGCCCGCCTTCGCGCACCGGCAGCTTCTCCCGCAGCGCCGCGAGAAAGTCTTCCGGCGAGCGGCCCGCGAGATCCTTGACGATGCGGTTGTAGGGCAGGATCTTCACCTGGTCGTCCGGGAAGGCGACGGCGAGCATGGTGTCGACTTCCCCCTGGCCGCCTTGCCCTCTCAGGACGGCCCGCGCCCGCGCGGCGCTCGCCGCCCGGTGGTGGCCGTCGGCGATGTAGAGGGCCGGGATGCGGCCGAAGGCGGCGGCGAGGGCCGCGCCGTCCTCCGCGCCGACCCGCCAGACGGTGTGCGTCACCCCGTCCGCGGCGGTGAAGTCGTAGAGCGGCGGCGAGGCGCAGACGCGCCGCGCGATCGCGTCCACCTCGGCCGCGGCGCGATAGGTGAGGAACACGACGCCGGTCTGCGCCCGCAGCTCGACCATGTGCCGCGTGCGGTCGTCCTCCTTGTCGCGCCGGGTGTGCTCGTGCTTCTTGATCAGCCCGCGGTCGTACTCGTCGAGCGAGTAGCAGGCGGCGAGGCCGGTCTGCGCGTGCGCGCCGGCGCCCAGGCGATAGAAGTAGAGGCTCGCCTCGGGCTCCAGCACCAGCGGCGCCGCGCGCTCGAGCTGCTCGAAGTTGCGCACCGCCTGCGCGTAGACCTCGTCGGAATACAGATCGGTGCCGGGAGGCAGGTCGATCTCGGGCCGGGTGACGTGGAGGAAGCTGAGCGGATTGCCCGCCGCCTGCGCCCGGGCCTCCTCGGTGTTGACGACGTCGTAGGGAACGGAAGAGACGCGGGCGGCCGCCTCGGGTGCCGGCCGTAGCGCCCGGAAGGGTCGTATGGCTGCCATGGCGCCTATCTTATAGGAGGGATAGGACGGAGCGGATGGATCGGCCCGTGCTAGGCTGTGGGCGCGGTATCTGACCAGGAGACTTCCCTATGCTTGCCAGCGACAAGCTCATCGAGGCGTTCAATCAGCAGATCGGCAACGAGATGGGCGCCTCCTTGCAGTACATCGCCATCGCCAGCTACTTCGACTCGGAGACCCTGCCGCAACTCGCCCGCTTCTTCTACCGCCAGTCGGCGGAGGAGCGCGAGCACGCCATGCGGTTCGTCAAGTTCGTCAACGACGTCGGCGGCAGGGTGAAGATCCCGGCGCTGCCGGCCCCGGAGGACGGTTTCGCCTCGGCCGAGGAGGCGGTGGGCAAGGCCCTTTCATGGGAAGAGGACGTGACGCGCCAGATCTACGACCTGGTGGAGATCGCCAAGGCGGACAAGAACTACGTCGGCGTCCGCTTCCTCGACTGGTTCGTCGAGGAGCAACTGGAGGAGGTCACGACGATGAACGACCTCCTCGCCGTCATCCGGCGGGCCGGCCCCGACCGTCTGCTCTACGTCGAGGAGTACCTGGTGCGCCAGGGCGCCGCCGGCCTGGAGAGCCCGGCGGCGCCTGCCGGCGAGCCCTGATCTACAGGCACTTCCTGAGCCGGGGCGCCGCGCCGCGGGCCTACTCCGCCTCGCCCTTCTCTTCCGTCACCCGCAGGCGCAGGATGCGGCCGGCCCGCTCGAGGGCGATGGGGCCGGCGGCCTCCAGCAGCGCGGCGAGCGCCTGCGGGCTGCGCGTGAACCGCTCCAGGACGTTGACGCCGAAGGCCCAGTCCTCGTCGAAGAGGTCGATCCAGCCCACCGCCTCCCCCTGGCGCAGCAGGGGGAAGCCGCCGTTCCAGCGCTCCCGGCCCAGCTCGTAGAACGGATCCCGGCCGAGGAACGGGCGCACCGCCGCCGCCAGCAGCGCGGTCGAGCGCTCGCGGAAGAGGCCGGTGGGAGCGTCGCCCCACTCCGGCCGCTCGCCCAGCCGCCACAGTCCGAACGCCTCGCGGCCCTCCGCCGTCGACGACGGCTGGACCTCCCACGGGCCGGCGACGTCCGCCTCGGCGGCGGAGGCGGGCTCGTCCTCCTGCTCGAAGAGCCGCAGGAACTCCTCGGCAAAGGCGTTGCGGGGAGGGGTGGTAGGATCCTCGTGATCACGCATGGGGGGCTCTCCTGTGCGGGGTTGGCGCCCGGAGCGAGTGACGGCTCGCTCCGGGCGTAGTTTTTCTGACATTACGCCCTCTTTACGCCTGTGTCAAGAGGGTCTTTTTGCGGGCCTAGATAACCGCCTCGGCGATCTCGATCGCGTTGAGCGCGCCGCCGCGCGTCAGGTTGTCCATCACCGCCCACAACCAGAAACCACCTGTGGCCTCGTCCTTGCGCACGGCGCCGAGAAGCACCTTGTCGCTGGCGGCGGCGTCGATCGGTCCCAGGTGGCGCGGTTTCTCGGCGAGCTCGACGGCGGGATGCGCGGCGAGGGCCTTGCGGACGGCCTGCGGGCTGAGCGGCTCCGCGCCCCGTGCGTAGAAGCTGGCGGCCACGGAATGGAAGACGGCGCCCTGCAGGATCTGCAACGCCGGCGGCGGCGCGCCGGCGAGCACCGCGCGGAGCTGCGCCGCCACGGGAGCGGCGGGCAGCGGCGCCGGCAGCACGTTGAACGCGAGCTGCGCGCCGAAGACCGGCGAAGGGCTGCGGCGCGTCATGCCGACGATCTGCCGCGTCTGCTCGAAGAGCTCCTCCAGGCCGGCGTCGTCGCGCATCGAGGCGGGCTGGA